>DATCXD010000464.1:0-3585 GCA_036566005.1 Micromonosporaceae bacterium
CTCGCGCCGGCCGGCGGTGTCGCGCATCGTGGATCGCGCATCGTGGATCGCGCATCGTGGGTCGCGCATCGGCGCCGGTGCCGGAGATGTCGCCGGACCATGTCGCCGGGCCATGTCGTCGAGCCATGCCTTCGGGCCGTGTCGTCGAGCCGGGGGTTCGCTGACGCACTAGGCTCCCGTTGCATGAGCGGCGCGCTACCCGACGACGTCCTGTCCGGCTGGCGCCGCGGCGCCCCACGACGGCCGGGCGCGGTCACCGAGGTGGAGGCCGAGATCGGCCTCGTCGTGGAGGATGCCGCCAGCACGTTCTGCGGGGCGGTGATCGGCTTCGACCAGCGGGCCGTCGTGCTCGAAGACCGGTTCGGCGCGCGGCGTCTCTTCCCGTTCGAGCCGGCCGGGTTCCGGTTGGACGGCGACCTGGTCACGCTGCGCCGGCCCGCATCGTCCCCAGCGGTCGCGCCGGCCCAGCGGCGAACCAACTCCGGCTCCATCGCGGTCGAGGGGTCGCGCGCGCGGGTGGCCCGAGCCAGCCGCATCTGGGTCGAGGGTGCTCACGACGCGGCGCTGGTCGAACGGATCTGGGGCGACGATCTCCGGATCGAGGGCGTCGTCGTGGAGCCGCTCGGCGGCATCGACGACCTCGCGGCGGCGGTCGACGAATTCGGGCCGGGACCGACCCGACGGCTCGGCGTACTCGTGGATCACCTGGTCGACGGCACGAAGGAGAGCCGGATCGTGGCCAACGTCTCCTCGCCGTACGTTCTGGTGACGGGGCACCCGTACGTCGACGTGTGGCAGGCCGTGAAACCGGCCCGCATCGGCATCCAGCGGTGGCCCACGATCGCCCCGGGCCGGCCGTGGAAAGAGGGTGCCTGCGCGGCGCTCGGTATCGCCGAACCGGCCGACATGTGGCGTCACATCCTGTCGCGGGTGGACAGCTACCGGGACGTCGAGACACCGCTCATCACCGCGGTCGAGCGCCTCATCGACTTCGTCACCGAGATCGACGGGTGACTCACAGCGAATTCACACCCGCTTGAGCCGCCCGAACGGGCACGCGGAGCACACTGGGGCATTTGTCGAGTCGCAGATGTGAGCTTTGGCGTGCAACGATCGTCGTGTGGCGGTGTTTTGGGTAATTCTCGCCGCCGTGCTCGGCGTCGCAGAGCTTCTCACCGGATCCTTGATCCTGGTGATGTTGGCCGCGGGCGCGGTCGCGGCGGCTATCGTCGCCGGTCTCGACGGACCGGCGGCCCTGCAGGGGATCGTGTTCGCGGCCGTTTCCGCCGCGGCGCTGTTCGGACTGCGGCCGGCCCTACAAGGGCTGGTCCATCACAACGCGGAGTCGACGCCCATGGGCCTACAGGCCATTGAGGGCTCGTCCGGCCTCGTTCTCGAGCGAGTCGATCTCGATCACGGTCTCATTAAGATCGATGGCGAGTTGTGGACCGCCCGCCCGTACGACGCGACCGAAACGTTCGACAAAGGCGAGCGAGTGCGGGTTATCGAGATTCGGGGCGCGACCGCCCTGGTGTGGAAGGAGTAGTCGGTGGAGGGTATTTGGGCGGTCATCGCGATCGTCATCGTGCTCATCGTGGTCGTGACGCTGTACCGGATGGTCCGGATCGTGCCGCAACAGCGGATGGACATCGTCGAGCGGCTCGGTCGATACAACCGGACGCTCGACCCGGGCTTCCACCTGCTCGTGCCGTTCTTCGACCGGGTCCGCGAAAAGGTCGACATGCGTGAGGCGGTGCAGAGCTTCCCGCCGCAGCCCGTGATCACGTCGGATAACCTGGTCGTCTCGATCGACACCGTCCTCTACTACCGGGTCGTCGACCCGGTCCGAGCGGTCTACGAGATCGCGAGCTTCCTGCAGGCGATCGAGCAGCTGACCGTGACGACACTGCGTAACGTCATCGGCTCGATGGACCTGGAGAAGGCGCTGACCAGCCGCGACGAGATCAACCAGCACCTGTCCAGCGTGCTCGACGAGACAACCGGGCGCTGGGGCATCAAGGTGACCCGGGTCGAGATCAAGGCGATCGAGCCACCGCCGTCGATCCGCGACTCGATGGAGAAGCAGATGCGGGCCGAGCGGGATCGTCGCGCGGCGATCCTGAACGCCGAGGGTGTCAAGCAGTCGCAGATCCTGACGGCCGACGGCGATCGCCAGGGCGCGATCCTTCGAGCCCAAGGCGAGCGGGAAGCACGCATCCTTCAGGCCGAGGGCCAGGCGAAGGCGATCCAGACGGTCTTCAATGCGGTGCACGCCGCCGACCCCGACCCGAAGGTGCTCGCCTACCAATACCTGCAGGCACTCCCGCAGATCGCGAACGGTTCGGCCAACAAGCTGTGGATCATCCCGGCCGAGATGACGAAGGCTCTCGCAGATATCAGTGGCTCGTTGACCGGGCTGCTGCCCGGCACGACGGGCGTGCTGGCGCCGTCGGAGGTCGACGAGGCCCCGCGCGAGGCCATCGACGAGGCGCTGGCGGCGGCGAAGGCCGCGGCCGAAGAGACCGAGAAGGAATCGGTCGGCCTGCCGAAGCTCACCGCTGGCGAGCCGGTCTCGCCCGCGTCGTTGTTGGACAACCAGAACCAGGCCGAACGGCAGCACTAGCGCGGCAGCCGACACACGCGGCTATTTCCAATAAGACCATTTCCCACTAATTCCGTACGGATCGCCCGGGTTCCTGCCACCATCGACGGCAGGAGTCGGGGCGATTCGCGTTGCCGGCCTCAACACTCGCCGGGAGTCATGCATGACCGCTCACTCGACGGGTCAGGTGCCCGCCGCCGGGCCAGCTTCCACGCCGACAGCCGTTGCGGTTGGACCTACGGCCGAGGCAACGAGACGCGGTCTGAGCCATCCGAGCGAACCAACCCGATGGCAGCGACGTACGTACAGCTTCGGCCGGTACGCGGTCCTCGCCATCCCGGTCTTCGCGCTGATCGCCGGGCTGCTGCCGAGATCGAGCGCAGGGTTCTCGATCGATCCGGCCGTCTACGCCCACTACCTGGCGACCGGGCAGTGGCGCCCACGCGAGGTCGTGGCGACGATCGGGCTGGCGGTCGCCGGCGTGCTGTCGATCGTCGGCTTGGCGTCGCTGTTGTTTCGCGGCCGGGCGCGCCTGTTCGCGCTGGCCGGTCTCGTCGCGGGTCTAGCCGGGTCGGCCGGGATGCTGGCCTCGGTCGGCTCGACGGTGATCCGTGAAGATCGCCTCCAGCACGCCGTCGTCGACGGGCACCGGCAGTTGGCGTTCAACGCGGACTCCGTCGGCGCTGGCTCGACCTTCCTGGTCATCGGTGGCGCGCTTCTGTTGACGCTGGGCTGGATCCTGCTCGGTGTCGCGGTCCTGCGTACGTCCGGGATGAACCGGGCCGACGGCCCACTGCTGATGATCAGTACGCCACTCATCTTCCTCGGCGGCATGGTCGTGCACGTGCTGCCGACCATGGGGTCGTTTCTCCTGCTGGCGGCCGGGCTCGGCATCGTGGTGACCGCCGGCCGCATCTCGGTCATCGGCGAGGACACCTGGCGCCAGCGCCGGCGCCGATCCGCGGTGGCGTTGACCGCCTCGG
>DATCXD010000347.1:0-10682 GCA_036566005.1 Micromonosporaceae bacterium
GGCGGCCGGCCACCAACGGGCGCTCGTTGCCGCCCGGAGCGATGGCGACCGCGACGTGGCGGACCCTCATCGCATTCTGTGCAGCGGTCGGAGCGCTGCTGTCGGTCGCCCTGGTCCTGGTGCCGGCGCGGGCCGCCGTACGGGCCGAGACCTTGTCGCCGGAGTTGATCGCGGTCGGGTATGCGGTGGTCGGCGTCGTCATCGGCGTCCTGGTTGCGATGTGCGCCCTCGCCGTCCGAGCGATCACCCTCAACGTCCTGGCCAGTGCGGTCTGGCTGTGGCCGCTCGCCATTGCCGCCGCCATCAACGGGGTGGCCGACGATGGCGGCGTACGCGTAGCGCCGCTCGCCGTCTGGCCATTCGGGCCGGGCACGTATTTCCGTACCACCTGGTCGGTGGCCGGCATGGCGCTGATGTTCGGCGCCGCGCTCCTGATCGGCGCCGGCGTGGCGTGGATCGCAACCCGGTGCGGGGACAACGCGGTCGGCATCGCGCTGTCCGGCGCGGTCGGACCGCTCATGGTGGCGGCGGCCTACCTGCTCACGGCACCACGGCTCGTCGGAGTGCGGGCCAATGCTCAGATCTCGGCCTACCTCACGGCGCCGTACGCGGTGATCGCCGGCCTCGCCGGTTCGGTGCTGGTCGTCGTGCTGCACGCCAACCGGGACAATCGCCGCGCCCGCCGCGCCGCCGACGAGATCGAAGCCGCGTCATGGACATCGTCGATAGTGACCGCGCCCATGCAGCGCGCGTCCAGCGATGCCGCCTCGGCCTCCGCGTCGGCCTCCGCGCCGACCGACACCAGCGAAGAAGAAACCGTCCAGCTTGGCGGCGTCGGCAAGGACGTGCCGGGCCGGCTTCCCGTGCCGGGCCCGTCCCAAGACGTGCCGGGCCGGTCGGCCATGCCGGGCACGTCTCAACCGGATTCGGCGAAGACGTCCACCGACAGCGGTGCGGTCGTGACGGCCATCGGCCCAAATGCCACCACGGGTACGAGCTCGGACAGTTCTTCGCGCCCGTCGCCCCGTCCGGGCCGCAAGCCGGGCCGGCGCTGACTCGCCCCGGGCGGGATCGCTAGTGGTAGGACCAGGTGTGCACCGGTTCGTTCGCGGCCAGCCGGTCGGCATATCGGCGCAGCATTTCCCGCAGCGCCGACGACCGTGACACGCCCGTCGTCGCCTCGATGTGCCGTACGGTCTCGACCTGCCAGGTCGCGCCGTTGCGTCGAGTGCGGCAGCGAGCCTCGATGATGCCGAGCAGGCGGTCGCGAATGTCCGGACTCACACCGAAGCGATCCAGGCCGGCGTACGCCATCGGAAGCAGTTCGGTCAGCACGAGTTCGGCCGCATCGACCTCGCCGAGCCGTGGCCACAGTTGGGTCGCCGCGATGCCGTTTCGTGCGGCCAGATAGAAATTCGTCTCGGCTTGGGTGAACGTCAGCGTGTCCCAGAGCGGCGTTGCCGCTTCGGCCAACTCGCGAACCAGCCCGAAGTAGAACGCCGCGTTGGCCAGCAGGTCGACCACGGTCGGGCCGGCCGGCAGCACCCGGTTCTCCACGCGGAGATGCGGCCGACCGTCCATGATGTCGTACACCGGCCGGTTCCACCGGTAGACCGTGCCGTTGTGCAGGCGCAACTCGGCCAGCCGCGGCACGCCGCCGCCCGAGAGGATCTCTACCGGATCCTCGCTGTCGCAGATCGGCAACAACGCCGGGAAGTAACGGACGTTCTCTTCGAACAGGTCGAAGATGGAGGTGATCCACCGCTCGCCGAACCACACGCGGGGACGTACGCCCTGTGCCTTCATCTCGTCCGGACGTGTCTCGGTTGCCTGCTCGAACAGCGCGATGCGGGTCTCCGCCCACAGGTGGCGGCCGTAGAGGAACGGCGAGTTGGCCCCGAGAGCGAGCTGGACGCCGGCGATTGCCTGGGACGCATTCCAGTAGCTGGCAAACGTCTCCGGCGCGACCTGGAGGTGGAACTGCGTGCTGGTGCAGGCCGCTTCCGGCGCGATCGAGTCGACCTCGATCTGCAGCCGCTCCACGCCACGGATGTCGATCGGCATGTCCCCGCCGCGCGATTCCATGATCTGCTCGTTCAACAACTGGTAGCGCGGGTTGCCGGATAGGTTGTCCGGAATCGTGTGACGGAGGGTCAATGTCGGAAGGATGCCGATCACGACGAGATTGGCGTCGAATTTGCGCGCCCGGTCATCGGCCTTCGACACGGCCGTGCGCAGATCCTCCTCGTAGTCGTCGAAACCGCGCCCGGCGATCATCCGCGGTCGCGCGTTGAGTTCGAGGTTGAACAGGCCCAGCTCGGTCTGGAATGCCGTGTCGGCCAGCGAACTCAGCACCTGCTGGTTGCGCATGGCGGGCTCGGCGGCCGCGTCGATCAGATTGAGCTCGAGTTCGAGGCCGGTCATCGTGCGCTGGGCGTCGAACGGGAACTCGTTCAGCATCAGCGAGAAGACGTCGAGGCAGCGGCGAACTTTACGCCGGTACCGCGTGCGATCCTCACGCGTAAACGCCACCGACGTGACGTCCTGACCCATGCCGTGGCTCCCGAGTTTGACAGTGTGCGTCAACGTTACGAGCACGGTGGGTAGTCGGTCGAGGGGCGAATTGGACAGTTCTCACCTGTCAGTAAGACGGCGATTGCGTACGGCCATCATTTCGCCGTACGCAATCGCCGTGTTCTGTCCTTATTGGTCAGACCCTAAGATACCGATTTGCGATGGTTAGTCGCGGATAGCCTCGCCCTCGATCTCGAGCCTGATCTTGTTGCTGATCATCACGCCGCCGGCCTCCAGCACCATGTTGTACGTGATGCCGAACTCCTCGCGGTCGATCTCGCCGGTCGCCGAGAAGCCGAAGACCTCCTGGCCGTAGGGGCTCACGGTGACGCCCTCAAACTCGACGTCGAGGTCGACCGGAACGGTCGTCGTCTTGATCGTCAGGTCGCCACGCAGGGTGAACTTGTTGCCGCCCTTCGGCGTGAGGCTCGTGCTGACGAACTCCAGCGTCGGGTGCGCGTCGGCCTCGAAGAAGTCGGCACTACGCAGGTGGTTGTCGCGCGCCTCGACGCGGGTCGAAATGCTCTTCACGACAATGCTGGCCTCGACACGCGACTGGATCGGGTCGTCGGCTACGGTGATCTTGCCGCTGACTTCCTCAAAAGAGCCGCGCACCTTGCTCACCATCATGTGGCGGGCGACGAAGCCGACCCGAGTGTGCGCAGGGTCAAGGGAAAACGTGCCCGGAGTCGGGATCTTGAGGCCCTGGTACTCACGGGTGGAACTGTCAGCCATGGTGGTTTCTCCTCTGGACGATATTCATTGCGCCCGCAACTATATACCTAGCATATGTTGCCCTGTCAACTATTGCTATACTAGTTCTATGGCACACGAGATCATCGACGACCCCCGCATCACCGCGGTCGGTCTGTTCAACGAGGCCTATCTTGGTCTCAACGCAAAACTCGCGTGTCAGATCGCTCAATTCGGGCTGTCACCGATCGAGTTCGAGGTGCTGCTCCGCCTCGGCCGCTCACCCAACGGCCAGCTCCGGATGACCGATCTGGCCGCGCAAACATCGCTGACGGCGAGCGGGGTGACGCGGGTCGTCGACCGGCTGGAGCGCGACGCCCTAGTGAAACGTACGGCGTGCCCGTCCGACCGGCGAAGCCTGTACACCGTGATCACCCAGTCGGGTCAGCAGAAGTTGAATGCGGCGCTGCCCGAGCACGTGCGGTTGATCGAGGAGTGGTTCACCGGGCGACTGACGACGGAGGCGCTGGACGATTTGCTGTCCGGTCTCCGTACCGTCCGTGACGCGGTCCGGCCCGGTGCCGAGGCCGGCGTCAAGTCCGCCGTCCAGGTCCACTGATCGGTCGCGGATCGGCCAGCGGTCGGCCCGAGCCGCGAGATCTTGGGCTTATCCACGTATCCCCGCGCCCGAGCAAATAACGTGGACAACGCCAAGATCCCGAAACGACGCGTGACCGGGGGGCGGCTAACGGCAAGACGTCTACAGCCCCAGGTCGCGAGCAATGATCATGCGCTGCACCTCGGACGTACCCTCGCCGATCTCCAGGACCTTCGAGTCACGCCACATCCGCGCGACCGGCGTCTCGTTCATGAACCCGTAGCCGCCGTGCACCTGGGTCGCCTCGCGCGCGTTCGTGACGGCGATCTCACTCGCGTAGAGCTTGGCGATCGCGGCCTGCCGCTTGAAGTCTTTGCCGGCGAGCATCCGGGCGGCCGCGTCGTAATACGACAGCCGGGCCGCGTGCGCCCTCATCTCCATGTCGGCGATCTTGAACTTGATCGCCTGGTAGTCACCGATCGGGTGGCCGAACGCCTGGCGCTGGCGGGCGTACGCCAGTGACTCGTCGACGCAGCCCTGCGCCAGTCCGACGGAGAGTGCGGCAATCGCGATGCGGCCCTCGTCGAGCGTACGGAGGAACTGCGCAAAGCCCCGGCCCCGTTCGCCGAGTAGGTTGCCGGCCGGGACCCGGCAGTCGTCGAAGTGCAACTCGTGCGTGTCCGAGGCACACCAGCCGACCTTCGAATAGCCCGGTGCCACGGTGAATCCCGGCGTACCGGACGGCACGATGATCGCGGAGAGTTCCTTCGAGCCGTCCGGGTTCGTACCCGTGACGGCCGTGACCGTGACCAGTGTGGTGATGTCGGTGCCGGAATTGGTGATGAACGCTTTGGCGCCGTTGATGACCCACTCGTTCGTCGCCTCGTCCAGCACGGCGCGGGTGGCCGTGCCGCCCGCGTCCGAGCCGAATCCCGGCTCGGTCAGGCCGAATCCCGCCAGTGCCTCACCGGTGACCAGGCTCGGTAGCCACGTCGCCTTCTGCTCATCCGTGCCGAAACGGTAGATCGGCATCGCGCCGAGTGAGATCGCCGCCTCGAGCGTGATCGCGACGCTGGAGTCGACGCGAGCCAACTCCTCGAGCGCGATGCACAGCGCGAAGTAGTCGCCGCCCATGCCGCCGACCGACTCGGGGAAGGGCAGGCCGAACAGGCCCATCTTGCCCATCTGGCGGACTATCTCGTACGGGAAGGTGTGGTTCTCGTAATGCTCCGCGATCACCGGTGCGACGACATCCTGCGCGAATTCGCGGACGGTCGCCCGGAGGGCTTCGTGCTCGTCATTGAGCTGGAAGTCGGGCATCGGTGCTCCTCGTTATTTTGCGATGCTCGTTGATATTTCGATGCAGGGCGGCGGAGCCCTGGTCGGTGCTGGTGAATCAGACAGGCGTAACGCCGTGCCGGCGACGGGAGAAGTGACGGTCCTTGTGTCGGGCGGCGGCGAAGCGCGCGATCAACTCATCGCGCAACTCGTGCGGTTCGACGATCGTGTCGACCACGAGCTCGCTCGCCAACCGCACGATGTCGATGTCTTCCTCGTATTCGGCCCGCTTCGCGGCCACGAACGCGGCGCGCTCGCCCTCGTCCTCGATCGCTGCGATCTTGTTGGCGTAAACGGCGTTGACCGCGGCCTCCGCGCCCATCACGGCGATCTTGGCGGTCGGTAGGGCGATCGTCGCGTCCGGCGCAAACCCCGGGCCGGCCATCGCGTACAGGCCGGCGCCGTAGGCCTTGCGCACGACCACACAGATCTTGGGTACGGTCGCCTCGCTGATCGCGGTGACCATCTTCGCCCCGTGGCGGATGATGCCCTGCTTCTCGACCGCCGTACCGACCATGAAGCCCGGCACGTCGGCCAGGAACAGCAACGGCACGTTGAACGCGTCGCAAAGCTGAACGAAACGACTGGCCTTGTCGGCCGAGTCGACGAACAGCACACCACCCTTGAACATCGAGTTGTTGCCGACGACGCCGATGACCTCGCCGGAAAGACGGGCGAAGCCGACGGTCAGCTCGCGCGCCCACAGCGCGTGGATCTCGAAGAAGCTGTCCGCGTCGACCAGCCCCTTGATGTAGCGACGCATGTCGAACGCCTGCCGCTCGCTCGCCGGTACGAGGGCGGCGAGATCCGCACCGGTCGAGGCGGCGGGCTCGACCGCCGGCGCCGTCTGAGTGTAATTCGACGGCAGGTACGACAGATAGCGCCGTACGACGGCGAGCGCCTCCGGCTCGTCCTTGCACAGGAAGTGACCGACGCCCGATTCGCTGGTGTGGACCTTCGCTCCGCCCATCGCCTCCAGCGTCGTCTTCTCGCCGGTGACCATCTCGACCATGCGATCGCTGCCCAGATACATCGACGCGTTGCCGTCCACCATCGCGACGACGTCGCAGAACGCCGGAATGTACGCTCCACCGGCGGCCGACGGACCGAACAGCGCGCAGACCTGCGGAACGCTGCCGGACGCACGCACCTGGTTGTAGAAGATGTTGCCGGCACCGCGCCGACCGGGGAACAGGTCGACCTGATCGGTGATCCGCGCGCCGGCGCTGTCCACGAGGTAGATCATCGGCACCGACGTCGTGTACGCCCGCTCGATGATCCGCACGATCTTCTCCACCGTACGGGCGCCCCACGAACCGGCCTTCACGGTGGAGTCGTTGGCCATGAGACAGACCGGCCGGCCGTCGACCGTCGCGGTCCCCGTGATCACTCCATCGGCCGGCAGGCCGTCGGCGAGCACGTTGGCGTACCGGCCGTCCTCGACGAAGGAGTCGGTGTCGACCAGCAGCGCGATGCGTTCACGTGCGAAGAGCTTGCCCCGGCTGGCGTTGGCCGCGTGGTAGCGCTGCGCGCCGCCGGCCTGCACCTGCTTGCTCAGCTGCTCCAACGCTTCGTCGTCGAGCGACACGTGCACCCCTGTCCACCGCGATCGACCACGCTACCTGAACGATCGTTAGGTTAGCACGCTGGAACCGCGAACCCACACCAAGCACACCAACATGGCGGATCACCTCGCAAGCGGTACGATATCTGGTACCACTTGGGAGGACTCACGTGTCAGCAATCTCCGCGTCAGAAGCCCGCAAGCGGCTGTTTCCGCTGATAGAGCAAGTCAACAGCGACCACACCGCAGTCGAGATCGTCCATCGCGCCGGCAATGCCATGTTGGTTTCCAAGGAAGACTGGGATGCCCTCGAGGAGACGGCCTACCTGTTGCGATCGCCCGCAAACGCGGCCTGGCTAACCGAGGGTATGGATGAGTACCGCACCGGAGATGCGGTCGAGCGTGACCTTGACCGGTCATGAAGGTCATGTTCGTGTCGACCGGCTGGCGCGATTACATGTTCTGGCAGAACACGGATCGAGCCATCGTGAAGCGGATCAACCGTCTCATCGACGACATCGGCGACGGCGACCCGTTCGACGGCATCGGCAAGCCCGAACCGCTCCGACACCATCTGGCTGGTGCGTGGTCACGCCGAATCACCGACGAACACCGGCTGGGATACGCGATGTCGAACGGCAAGGGCGGCGATGTAGTGACGATCATTTCCTGCCGATATCGCTACGAGAAGTAGCGTGACGCTCAGGGCGTGACCAGTCGCGTACGGGGCCCGGCGCGCAGCACGCCCGAGGGCAACTCGCGCCCGACGATGCGCTGCGCGAGTTCGGCGACCTCGATCAGCTTGTCCAGGTCGATGCCGGTGTCGATACCCATGTCGTGCAGCATGTGTACGACTTCCTCGGTCGCCACGTTGCCGGTCGCACCCGGCGCGTACGGGCAACCGCCCAGGCCGCCGACGCTCGCGTCGAAGTCGGTGACGCCGTAATCGAGCGCGGTCAGAATGTTGGCGAGTCCGGTGCCGCGCGTGTTGTGGAAGTGCAGCAACACCGGCTGGTCCGGAGCCACCGCCCGGGCAGCGTCCAGCACGTCACGGACCCGTCGGGGCGTTGCCATCCCGGTCGTGTCGCCGAACGAGATCTTGTCCGCCCCGTCGGCGAGCGCTCGCGTCACGATCCCGGCGACGCGCCGTGGGTCGATGTCGCCCTCGAACGGGCAACCGAACGACGTTGCGATGATCACCTCGGCACTGGCGCCGGCGTTGTGCAGCCGCTCGATCAACGCCGCGATGTCGTCGAGTGACTCCTGCGTCGAACGGTTGATGTTGCGCCGGTTGTGCGTATCGCTCGCCGAGACGACGACCTCGACCTCGACGAACCCGGCGGCGAGCGCGCGCTCGGCGCCCCGGATGTTCGGCACCAGCGCCGAGTAGTGCACGCCGTCGACGGGACTCGCCTTGGCCCAGACCTCGTCGGCGTCGGCCATCTGCGGTATCGCCTTCGGGTGGACGAACGACACCGCCTCGATGCGCCGCACACCGGTGCGGGACAGCGCATCGAGCAACTCGACCTTCGCCGCGACCGGGACCGGATCTTCGTTCTGCAGGCCGTCGCGCGGTCCGACCTCGCGGATCGACACGTGATCGGGCATTGTCGCCATCACGCACTCCTCATCTCGCGTCGCCCGTCCGCGGCCACCGAAATGCTGCGCGCGCGAACGGTCGCGGCTGTTGCTGGCGGCTACTGCTTGACCTTGGCCGGCCGCATCCGGCCGATGATCCCGGTGTCGTAGTCGCCGCCGATGAATTCGGGGTTGTCGAACAGTTCCGTAAAGAAGGGCAGGTTCGACTTCGGGCCGACAATGTCGAACGTGGCCGCCGCCTCACGGGCCCTCGCGATTGCCGTCGCGCGATCGTCGGCGAACACGATCAGCTTCGCCATGAGCGAATCGTAGTTCGGCGTGACGGTCGTGCCGGCGGCGTAGCCGGAGTCGACCCGTACGCCGTCGCCGGTCGGCTCGACCCACGTCGTTACGGCGCCTGGACCAGGCAGGAATCGCTTCGGGTCCTCGGCGTTCACGCGCATCTCGATCGCATGGCCGCGCGGGAACACCGTGTCGATGTCGAATCCCGGCTCCATTCCGCTCGCGACGCGTAGTTGCTCCTCGACCAGGTCGACGCGGTAGACCGCCTCGGTGATCGGGTGCTCGACCTGGAGCCGCGTGTTCATCTCCAGGAAGAAGAACTCGCCGGTCGTGGGGTCGAGGAGGCACTCGACCGTACCGGCGTTGGTGTAGCCCACGGCCTGGCCGGCGCGGATCGCGGCGGCCTGCAACCGCGCGCGCAGGTCGCTGTCGACGGCGGCTGACGGCGTCTCTTCCAGGACCTTCTGGTTGCGGCGCTGCACCGAACATTCGCGTTCGCCGAGCGCGATCACCCGACCATCGGCCAGGCCGAGGATCTGCACTTCAATATGGCGTACGCGCGGGAAATAGCGCTCGATGAGCACCGACCCGTTGCCGAACATCCGCTCGGCGAACGCGCAAACCTTGTCGTATTCGGTGCGCAGCGTCGCTTCGTCGCCGGCGGCGGCCATGCCCATGCCACCGCCACCGGCCGCGGCCTTCACCATGACCGGATATCCGATGCGCTTCGCCTCAGCGATCGCATCCTCAACGGTGGCCGCCGGATCGGTGGTGCCCGGGGCGACCGGCACACCGGCCGCCGCCATGAGGTTCCGGGCATTGATCTTGTCGCCCATCGCGGTGATCGCTTCCGGGCTCGGGCCCACCCAGATCAGGCCGTGCTCGCCGACCGCGCGAGCGAAGTCGGCATTCTCCGACAGAAAGCCGTAGCCGGGATGGATCGCCTCGGCGCCGGTCGCCTTGGCCGCGGCCAGGATCGCCTCGGTGTTGCGGTAGGACTGGGCCGGGTTCGCCGGGCCGATCAACACCGCCTCGTCGGCGTCCGTCACAAACGGCAGGCCGGCGTCGGCCTCGCTGTAGACGGCAACGGTACGGATGCCCAGCCGCTTCGCGGTCCGGATGATCCGGCGCGCAATTTCCCCCCGGTTCGCCACCAACAACGAGCCGATCATCCTCAACAAACCCTTTCCGCCATCCGAACGCCCTAAACGATCGTTAATCTACCGCCGCTCGCCCACTACTCGCGAGTCACGTGTCCCACGCAACCGCCACCGCACCGCACCGTGCACCACGCAACCGATCCCGGTTCCACGTACACCCGTATAGCTCTTAAGACCCGTCGCGGCCTGGACTGCCGGACGCCCTCCCTGCTTGTCCCCGGCGTAGATCAAGCCTGACCGCTGCGCCGGGGACAAGCAGGGAGGGCCCAAAGCCAAATGGGGCCCAACGTTCAACCCGTCAAAGCCGACAACGTAGCCGCCCGCAGCAACTCCGCGCGGCGGTCCCGGTCCACATCAGCGGCGATGAACGGCGTCGAGTTCATCAGGCCGAACGCCGCGTGCGCGAGCACCCGGGCCTCCTCGCCGGCCAACTCCGGCCGGAGCAGGATCAGCGTTTGCACCCAGATCTCCACATACAGGCGCTGCAGGCGCCGGATCGCGCGGCGTGGCTCCTCGGGCAGCCGGTCAAGTTCGTGCAGGTGCAACGCGATTGCGGCCGGATTCTCCAGCGCGAATGCGACGTGGAAGTCGAGCAGCGAATCGAGGAGAGCGCGAGGGTCGCCGGTGTGCTTGTCGGCGAGAGCCATGCCGCCGGACAGCAAGCCCTCGCTGACCGGGATGAGCGCGGCGACCACCATCGCTTCCTTGCCGGCGAAGTGGTGGTAGAGCGCCGGCCCGGTGACGCCGGCGGCGGCGCCGATGTCGTCCATCGAAACACCGTGATATCCGCGGGCCGCGATGAGCCCGACCGCGATTTCCAAGATCTCGTCCCGGCGTGACTGCCGCCGGCCGTTCGCGGCCGTGCCGCCCGGTG
>DATCXD010000499.1:0-2159 GCA_036566005.1 Micromonosporaceae bacterium
GGCCGGCCGCCGACCGGAACGAACCATCGGCGTGGATCAGGTCGGTGGACGGCACGTTGCCGGCGCCTGGGATGTGCCCGGCGATCGGATCGATGGGCTCGATCTCCCCGCGGAAGCGCTCCGGCGCGCGGGCGTCGATGAGCGCGCCGCGCCGCGCGTACGCCGCCGCCCCGTCCGCGTCCAGCACCGGAAGATGCCCGGGTACGACGGTGAAGTCGCCGGTCGCCCGCGGTGTCGTCTCGGTGTCGGTTTCGGTCTCGATCGCCCGTCCGGCCCGCTCCCAGGCGCTGAAACCGCCGTCGAGCACCCGGACGTCGGTGTGGCCGGCCCATCGCAACGTCCACCAGAGCCGGGCCGCCGGCAGGCCGTCGCCGGCGTCGTAGACGACCACCGGCCGGCTCCCGGACACGCCCGCCGTACGCAGAGCGGCCTGGAGCGTGCCCGGATCGGGCAGCGGGTGCCGGCCACCGGCACCGGGCGGTCCACTCACCTCGGCATCGAGATCGATGAAAGCCGCACCGGGAATGTGACCGGCCCGATACTCGTTCCGGCCTGGTGGACCACCCAGTCGCCAGCGTACGTCCAGCACGGTCGGCACCGTGGTGGCGCCAGCTGCGCCGGGAACGGCGGGCGGGACGATCGCGGCGGCCAAGGTCGCCACGTCGATCAACGGAGACGCGATATTCACGTTCCCAGTCTGTCCTACTTGCCGGGTACCATCAGCGCACAGGAGGAGCCCACGTGAACGATCTGGTCGACACGACATGCGAGTTCATGTACCTCTGGACAGGAGGTAGATGATCTTGAATGAGCTTGTCGACACCACCGAAATGTACCTCCGCACGATCCTCGAGCTCGAGGAAGAGGGTGTCACGCCACTGCGCGCCCGGATCGCCGAGCGACTCCACCAGAGCGGCCCGACAGTGAGCCAGACCGTCAACCGCATGGAGCGCGACGGCCTGGTCACCGTTGAAGGCGATCGCCATCTGCAGCTGACCGATCTTGGCCGGGAGCACGCGGTCGCTGTCATGCGCAAGCACCGCCTGGCCGAGCTGCTCCTCGTCAACGTGATCGGCATGCCATATGAGGAGGCCCACGACGAGGCCTGCCGTTGGGAACACGTCATGAGCGACGCGGTCGAGCTACGGGTGTATGAGCTACTGGGCAGGCCGTCCCGGTCGCCTTATGGCAACCCGATTCCGGGCCTCGCGCTGATCGACCCGACCGACCGCTGTGCCAACGCATCCAGCGAGGGTGAACGCAATCTCGCGGCGCCCGGCCTCAGCGGCGAGATGGTGGTGCGCCGGATCACCGAGAGCGTCCAGACCGACATCGGTATGCTGCGCCGGCTCCACGAGGCCGGTGTCGATCCCGGAGCGACCATCACCGTCGCTCAGGACCGCGACGATGTGATCATCGACCGCTCGGGCGAACGGATGCGCCTGTCCCGTGACCTCGCGTCGCGGGTCTTCGTCGTCGGCGCGAAGGTCGGTGTCGTCGGCGCCGCGTAGAGGTCGGTGCGCGAACGGGCGGCGGCCGCGAGCGTGGCGCTGAGACGCGCCGGCGTTCGTCAGACCGTGGTTCCTCAGACCGTGGTTCCTCAGACCGTGGTTCCTCAGACCGTGGTTCCGTCAGACCGTGGTTTTTCGTCAGACCGTGGTCTGGTCGACGATCTTGGCCAGACTCACCATCTTCGGCGCGAGCGCCTTCGAAACGTCCGGCGACGTCCCGGTCGGGAACGCGTAGCGGAAGCTGATCAACCGATCGTTGCCGGAGAGCCAGCCGACCTCGATCACCGGGCCGGCGGATTTGGTCGCGCTCACCTGCGTCTCGTACGCGGTCTTCCCGAGTTCCGCGACCGACGTGGAGCCCTTCGGCTTGACGTCGGCGGTGAAATCGTCGGGCGACAGCTCGGTGGCGGTGATCGACAGGGTAAGGCGCGGGTAGCTACCGGACGACTCCTGGAGCACGCACGAGAACGTACCGCTGGTGTCGGCCGCGGCCGAGACGGTGAAAGCGGTGCCGAGTTGTTTGGCCACCGTATTGAAGTCGAGAAGTAGGCACGCGCCGCCGGCCAGCGCCGCCGGCGTCGGCGGTGTCGTCGATAGCGTGACGGATGGGGGCGGCCCGGCGGCGGACGGCGTCGAGGTCGGCGCCGA
>DATCXD010000506.1:0-3782 GCA_036566005.1 Micromonosporaceae bacterium
TCCCTCGGCGCCGTGGGCGTGGGTGTCGCCGAACAGGGACGACTTCCACCCACCGAACGAGTAGTACGCCATCGGCACCGGGATCGGCACGTTCACGCCGACCATGCCGACCTCCACCTCGTACTGGAACCGCCGCGCGGCCCCGCCGTCGTTGGTGAAGATCGCCGTCCCGTTGCCGTACGGGTTCGCGTTCACCAACTCGACCGCGTCCTCGTACGACGGCACCCGTACGACCGACAGCACCGGCCCGAAGATCTCGTCGGTGTAGATGGACATATCGGGCGTGACGTGATCAAACAGCGTGGGCCCAAGCCAGAAACCATCCGGCGAGCCATCGGCGGCCACACCTCGCCCATCCACGACCAGCGACGCACCCGCCGCCGCGCCGGCGTCGACATATCCGGCGACCTTGTCCCGGTGCACCTCGCTCACCAGCGGCCCCATGTCACAGCCGGACCGGCGCCCGTCACCCGTACGGATCCCGGCCATCCGATCCGTGATCGCGCCGATCAAATCGTCGCCGACCGGGTCAACGGCCACCACGACCGAGATCGCCATGCACCGCTCCCCCGCCGAACCGAACCCGGCCGACACCGCGGCGTCAGCGGCCAGGTCGATGTCCGCGTCCGGCAGCACCACCATGTGGTTCTTCGCGCCGCCCAGCGCCTGCACGCGCTTACCGGCCGCGGTCCCGCGCTCGTAGACGTACCGCGCGATCGGAGTCGAGCCGACGAACGAGATCGACTTCACGTCCCGGTGATCCAGCAACGCGTCGACGGCCTCCTTATCGCCGTGTACGACGTTGAACACACCCTGGGGCAGCCCGGCCTCCACGAACCACTCCGCGAGCTTCACCGCGGCGCTGGGGTCCTTCTCGCTCGGCTTCAGAATGACGGCGTTACCCGTGGCCAACGCGATCGGGATGAACCACAGCGGCACCATTGCCGGGAAGTTGAACGGCGAGATGACCCCGACCACACCGAGCGGCTGCCGGATCGCGTACGAATCGACACCCGTCGACACGTTCTCGTTGAAACCGCTACGCAGAATCGTGCCGATACCGCACGCGTACTCGATCACCTCAAGACCGCGCTGCACCTCGCCCGCCGCGTCCGACAGCACCTTGCCATGCTCGTCGGTGATGATCGCCGCGAGTTCGTCGCGCCGGGAATGCAGGATCTCCCGCATCGCGAACATGACCGCCGTACGTTTCGAGATCGACACGTCACGCCAGCCGGCCGCCGCGCGCACGGCGGCCGCCACGGCAGTGTCCATATCGGCCGTGGACGCGAAATCGACCCGTCCCGCGACCGTCCCCGTGGCCGGATCGAACACGTCACCCTGCCGGACCGCGATACCGTCCCACGGCTTTCCGTCGATGAAGTGCGTGATGTGCTTCATGCCGACAACTCCCCGTCTACGGCCCCGATCGCGGCGAGCAGGATGTCGAGGCCCTCGCGTGCCTCGTCCTCGGTCAACGTCAGCGGCGGACCCATGCGGATCGTGTTGCCGTAGAGCCCACCCTTGCCGACGAGCAGGCCACGTGTGCGGCATTCCTCGAATACCCGCGTCGTCGCGTACGCATTCGGGTTCGTCGTGCCCGGCTCGACGAACTCGATCCCGAGCATCAGGCCCTTGCCGCGCACGTCGCCGATGATCCCGAGGTTCGGCGCGGCCACCCGCAGCCCGGTCTGCAGAATCGCACCGACCCGCGCCGCGTTGCCTTGCAGGTCGTGCGCGAGGAGATAGTCGACGACCGCGTTGCCGGCCGCGGTGCTCACCGGGTTGCCGCCGAACGTGGAAAACGAGATGCCCGGCACCGAATTGATCACATCGGCCCGGCCGACGATGCCGGCCAGGGCCATCCCGTTGCCGATGCCCTTGGCAAACGTCAGCAGATCGGGCACGACACCGTGCGCCTGGTAGCCCCAGAAATGCTCGCCCGTACGGCCCCAGCCGGTTTGCACCTCGTCGGAGATGTAGAGGATCCCGGTCTCGTCGAGCACCTTGCGGTATGCGGCGAAGGTGCCGTCCGGCGGCTGGACGAAGCCGCCGACGCCCTGCACCGGTTCGGCGATCATCGCGGCCACATCGCCGCTCGTCTGCGTCGCGAGCACCTCGCGAAGGTCGCCGGTAACGGCATCGATGTATTCATCGTCGGTGCGACCCGCGAGCAGCCCGCGCATCCGGTCGCCGGAGTGCAGGTAGCTCACGTTCAGCGGGTTCATGCTCGACGACGACCAGCTGCGGTTGCCGGTAATGCCGATCGTCGCGTAGGTCCGACCGTGGTAACTGTTGCGGATCGCCAGGATCTGGTTGCTGTGCCGGAAGCTGGTCGCCATGAGCAGCGCGGCTTCGTTCGCCTCACTGCCCGAGTTGGTGAAGAACACCCGCGCATCCGCAATGCCGGACAACCGCGCGATCTTCTCGGCCAGCTCGACCTGTTGGCGGATGAGGTACAGCGTGGACGAGTGCATGACGCCGGTGGCGAGCTGCCGCTCGATCGCCTGGCGGATCTCGGGCACGTCGTACCCGATCATGTTCGTCAGCACGCCGCCGAAGAAGTCCAGGTAGGTGCGGCCGTCGCCGTCGGTGACCCGCCGCCCGGAGCCGCTAACGATCTCCATCGGCTCGTCGTAGTAGATCGGCATCCAGCTCGGCAGCACGGCCTTGTGGCGAGCGAGCAGGTCATCGGTGGTCATGCGACAAACCCTTCCGTTGTACGCCGGCGGGGCCGGACAGGCGCGGTGGGACCTTCCCACGTTTTCATCGTTGCCGAACTCACACAAGTGACACAGTGTGTGCCGCCACCCCCGGTGACCTGACAATCCGTCGGCGATCAGGCGATCAGGCGATCAGGCCACAATGCGACCAAGCCATGAGGCGACCAAGCGGTCAAGCGCCCGGCATCGACCGGCCGTGGCGGTCACGTGGTTTGAGGCGGGTGGTCGGCATGTCCGGGGCCAGCAGCGGCGGGCCGTCATATCCATGGACCGACCCGAAGCGATCGTCCGCGACCGGTGCCCCGGCCACCGCCGAACCGGACATCCACGCCTCCCGCGCCGCGACGATCTCCTCGTGCGAGCGGCCCACGAAGTTCCACCACATAACGAGTTCGTCGGTGAACGGCTGGCCGCCGAGCAGGAACACCCGGGCGCCGGACGCCGTCGACATGGCGAGCGCATCCCGACCGGTGCCGAGGTAGCACAGCGCTCCCGGCTGCAGCGTGCCGTCGGCGACGTCGGCGGTGCCGGCCATGACGATCACGGCGTACTCCCAGTCGGCCCGCAACGGCACCGTGGTCGACGCGCCCTCCTCCAGCCGTACGTCCACGCCGACGATCGGCGTGTGTACCCGCGCCGGCGACGTCAGCCGGCCGAGCGAGCCCACGACGACGGTCACGTGGGCACCGCCCGAACTCGTGGTCGGCAGGTCGGCATGATGCTCGAAGCGCGACGGGCCGGCCGCCTCCGCCGCCGGCAACGCGATCCACAACTGCAGGCCGTGTAGCGAAGGGCCGTGCCCGTCCGGCGACTGCTCGGAGTGCGCGATGCCGTGCCCGGCCGTCATGAGGTTGAGCTGGCCCGGCCGGATCATCGCGAGGCTGCCGACACTGTCCCGATGCAGCACCTCGCCGTCGAGCAGCCAGGTGACCGTCTGCAGGCCGCAATGCGGGTGCGGCGGCACCTGCATGCCGGGGCCGGCGAGGATGGCGTCCGGGCCGAAGTGGTCGAGGAAGCACCAGGCTCCGACCAACCGGCGGTTCGTGTGTGGCAGCAGCC
>DATCXD010000510.1:0-2752 GCA_036566005.1 Micromonosporaceae bacterium
GCGGCGCCAGCGGCGTGTCGATCGGCCGCGAGGCCGGCCAGCCCTCGTCGCGAAGCCGGGCCGCCGCCAGCACACCGACGGCCGCCGCCGCGTTGGTGATCTCTCCGCCGAGCACCATCCGCACCGCATCGCCGAGCGCCACCCGACGGACGGTGAGGTCTGCCTCTTCATGCTCGCGGTGGTAGCGGTCATCCGGGGGTACGTCGTGCAGACCGCGCGCGAGGAACAGGCGGATCACCTCGTTGGACGCGCCGGGCGTTGTGTGGATGTCGGTGATCAGCTGCCAGCGGTCGGCGGTCAGATCCGCCTCCTCGGCCAGTTCGCGCGCCGCGGCCCGGTCGAGTGGCTCCCCGTGTACGTCGATCAGGCCGGCCGGCAGCTCCCACAGGAACGTGCCGACCGGATGACGATACTGGTGCACGAGCACCACCCGATCGTCGTCGTCCAGCGCCACGACCCCGACCGCACCGACATGGATCATGAAGTCGCGGTCGGCGTGGCCGCCGTCCGGCATCTCGACATCGTCGGTCACGACCGTGAAGACGGGGCCAGTGAAGTCGACGTGCCGGCTGCGGACCGCGTAGTCGTGCGCCTGACCGGTAGAACCGTGGGCGCGGTTGACGGCGGTCACGCGGCGCCGACCGTGGCCTTCTCGACCGTCACCGGCAGCCGTCCGGAGTCGGAATACGCGAGAGCCGCGGCGACCAGCCCGTCGAACAGTGGATGCGACCGCGTCGGTCGGCTCTTGAGTTCCGGGTGCGCCTGCGTGCCGACGAAGTATGGGTGCAGCGTGCGATCCAGCTCGATGAACTCGACCAGGTGGCCGTCGGGCGACGTACCGGAGAAGTTCAAGCCGGCCTTCGTCAGCCGGTCGCGATAGGAGTTATTGACCTCGTACCGGTGGCGGTGACGCTCGTCGACCTCATTCGTGCCGTACACGCCGGCAATGATCGAATCGTCCTCGAGCACCGCCGGGTAGGCGCCGAGTCGCATCGTGCCGCCCATGTCGCCGTGGCCGGCGACGATCTCAGTCTGGTCGGCCATAGTCGCGATGACCGGGTGCGCCGCGTCCGGGTCGAACTCGAGCGAGTTCGCGCCCTCCAGCTCGGCCAGATGCCGCGCGACCTCGATCGTCATGCACTGCAGCCCGAGACAGAGCCCGAGAGTCGGGATGCCGTTCTCGCGGGCGTACCGGATGGCACCGATCTTGCCCTCGATGCCACGGACGCCGAAGCCGCCCGGGATCACCACACCGTCGACTTCGGACAGTGCGGTGGCCGCGCCGGTCGGCGAGATGCAGTCGTCGCTCGGGACCCACTTCAGCGTGACGCGGGCGCGATGGGCAAAGCCGGCCGCTCGTACGGCCTCGGACACCGACAGGTACGCATCCGGCAGGTCGACGTATTTGCCGACGATCGCGATCGTCACACCGTGCTGCGGATGGTGTACGCGCTCCAGCAGGTCGTCCCACCGGGTCCAGTCCACGTCCCGGAACGACAGGCCGAGACGGCGCACCACGTACGCGTCGAGGCCCTCGCGGTGCAGCACCTTGGGGATGTCGTAGATGCTCGGCGCATCGGCGGCGGACACCACGGCCTCGCGGTCGACATCGCAGTAGAGCGACAGTTTGTGCTTCAGGTTCTCCGGGATCTCCCGATCGGACCGGCACACCAGCGCGTCGGGTTGGATACCGATGTTGCGCAACGCCGCGACCGAGTGTTGCGTCGGCTTCGTCTTCAGCTCACCGGACGGCGCCAAAAACGGAACCAACGACACGTGCAGGTAGAAGACGTTGTCCCGACCGAGGTCGTGACGCACCTGCCGGATGGCCTCCAGGAACGGCAGCGACTCGATGTCGCCGACCGTGCCGCCGACCTCGGTGATGACCACGTCCGGGGCACGCCCATCGTCGTCCGGGTCGGCCATGGCTCGGATGCGGGCCTTGATCTCGTTCGTGATGTGCGGAATCACCTGTACGGTGTCGCCGAGATACTCGCCCCGCCGTTCCTTCGCGATCACCTCGGAGTAGATCTGGCCGGTCGTGACATTCGCCTTACCGGACAGGTCCCGATCCAGGAAGCGCTCGTAGTGCCCGACGTCCAGATCGGTCTCGGCCCCGTCGTCGGTGACGAACACCTCGCCGTGCTGGAACGGGTTCATGGTGCCGGGATCGACGTTCAGGTAAGGGTCCAGCTTCTGCATGACGACGCGCAGGCCGCGTGCCGTGAGCAGGTTGCCCAGGCTTGAGGCGGTCAGCCCTTTGCCGAGCGAGGAGGCGACGCCCCCGGTGACGAAGATGTGTTTCGTCGTGCGTGCTGAGGGCATCAAGGCCGGCTCCCGTGGTTGTCGCCAGCGGTCCGGGCCGCGGGCAGTAGGCGGTGACCAGCAAACGCGCGGTCAGCGGCGGTGCGGCGTTGATCATTTCCGGTCGCGGGCGTCGTCGCAGGCATCCGAGTCGGGGTTCGACGACGAACCACGGTCCGGGGAATCGTCCGCTCGGCGCTCGCGTCCATCGGGTTCACAGCCATCGGGTTCACAGCCATCGGGTTCGCATTCACCACAGGGCCCGAAATGATCACACCGTCCACGGAATTTCACACTAACATGCCTGGCCGCCGCGGCCCGGATGCGCAGCGCCGGATTGGGCGTACGTCACGTTCACGGGCCGTCTAATTCCCGACAGCCCAGTACCGCGACAGCCCAGCACCGCGACAGCCCAGCGCTCCGACAGCAGCACCCCGACCGCCCAGCG
>DATCXD010000513.1:0-7092 GCA_036566005.1 Micromonosporaceae bacterium
GCCCGCCTCGACCAGCGCTCCACGGGCTGCGAGTCCCCAGCGCCGGTCGGCGTGTGCCGCGGGCGTGTCCGCCGTACCGGCGCGGACCGCACCGGTCCAGCGGTCGGAGCCGGCACTGCCCTTGACGACGATCGGCACCGGTTCGCGCTGGTCGAGGTCGTGGCCGTTCGCACGACACCACGCCCGCAGGTGCAGGCGCAGATCGGGATGACTGCCGACCACGCCCAACTGGCCACCGGTCGGCAGGCCAGCCAGCGCACGGTTCAGCAGCAGATGCCCGCCGGTGTCGAGGCCGAGGTGCTCAAGGTCGATAGTCGGTCGCACTGATCTGTCCGTCCGCGCTATAGAACGCTGCTTCGTCTACCGCGGTCTCCAGCGCGGCGTATCCGTCGATCCGGCCCGGCATCCACCGAGTCAAGCCTTCGAGGTCGAGCAGCGGCCGCACTTCGGCGTCGCCGTACGACATGCCGAGCAGGAGCGCGACGAAATCGTCGACGAGCGCGCCGTCAGCCAACGGTCCTGCCGTCATGTTGCAGTGGTCGTACGGTCCCGTCTGCGCGATGACGCGGGCCGAGCCGGTCGGGAACGTACCCTCCTGACCGAACAGGAGCAGGTTGCCGTCGGTCATGCAGGCGGCATCTGCCTCGCCGTCACGCACGGCCGCGGCGGCATGTCGCTCGCCGCCGATGTGGTCGCCGTGCAGGCCGACGCCAATGTCGAAGTATTCGAGCCCGGTGTCGACGCCGGGCTCTATGCCTTCCTTGCGTAACAAGGAGAGTGGCAGGAGGGTTGCCTGCGGGGAGTCGTGCGCTCCGACCGCGACGGTCCGGCCACGGAGATCGGCAACACTCCGGATGGGGGAGTCGGCTCGGACAACCACGACCGACGTCAGATCGCGGTCAGTGTCGCGCATCGCCGCCGCCCGCACCTGTCTCCCGACCGCCTCGGCCAGTCGGCGGGCTCGCACCCATGCCAACGGAGAGTTCCAGGCCACCTCGATGCGTCCGCTCAGCAGGTCTTCCACCTGACGTTCGTAGTTCGAGTACAACACGAAGTCGAGGTCGAAGCCGCGCGTGCGAAGCCATTTCCGGAAACCGTCCCAGATCGTCACGACCTTCGGGTCGTAGGCGACCGCGCCGAGAAGCAGTGTCGAACTCATTGCGCCGCACCGTCTAGCAGTGGCAGCCCACACAATGCCCGGCCGACGAAGTCCAGCAGCGCGTCCGTCGTCGGCGCCATCACGCGGGCCGCCCGCGAGTCACGGAAGCGTCGTTCGATGCCGAGCTCCTTACGAAACGCCGCGCCGCCGGCGGCGGCCATCGCGAGATCCGCGACAACGGCGGCGCTCTCATCCGCCGCCGCCTTCACCTCCAGCACTAACAGTTGCGCATCCGCGCGTGCGTCGCGCACGGCGGACACCGCATCCTCAACCAGAGCACGGGTACGGTCGGTCTGGATCTGCATGGTGGCCAGCTTGGTTCGGGCGGGCAACTGTCGCGCCAACGACTGGTCGAGGTGCTGCAAGCGCGTAGCAGTCAGATGTTTCACCGTCTCGGCGGTCACCGCCTGCATCAGGCCGACGCTCGCCGACGCATTGAGCAGCAGGAACCACGGCAGAACCGCACTCAGCGCGATGTCCAGGCCCGAGCCGTCGGCACCCAACATCGCGGTTCGCGCCACCTTGACGGCGTCGGCGGAGATCGGGCACGAGTCATTGCCGCGCAGGCCCAAGCCATCGAACCGATCCGGCGCCGAAATCCCGTCCGCGCCGGCGCGCACCAACCACAGCGTCATCGGCCCCGGCGCCTCCAACGGAGTGCTCGACCACACGTAGCTGTCCGCCTCGTGGGCCGACGTCACCCAGCTTTTACGCGCGTCGAGGACGACCTGGTCCTCCTTGGCCGTTGCGGTGCTCACCGGTGCCCAGAAGTGGCTGCGCGATCCGGACTCCGAGAACGCCAGCGTGGTCAGATGCCGGCGATCGGCAATCTCACGGAGAATTTCCTCCTGACCGGTCGCGACGAGGGCAGCGGTCGCGGTGTAGTGCATGGTGACGACCATCGCCGTCGATCCGCAGGCGGACGACAGCTGCCGGACGATGTCCGTTGCCGCCGACAACCCGAGCCCGCCACCACCAAACTCGGCCGGTACGGTCGCCGCGAGCAACCCGGCTGACGTCAACGCGTCGATCGCGGCGCGCGGAAATGCCCCATGTTGGTCAACCTGCGGCGCACCCGGCGCAACGGTTTCGTCGATCGCCGTACGCAATGCTTCTTGGTAGGACATAGATCTCCAATGATGAATTCGTCACGTTGAGGACTGTTCGGCTATCCCACGACAAGCGCGTGCGGACCGGCGTCGATGAGTTCGCCAATGACGGTGCCGCCGGGCACCTCTCCGGCGATCAGAAGGCCGCCGGAGGTCTGCGCGTCGGCCAGGAGTAGTCGGTCGAGTTCGCCAACGCTTGGCCCGAACTCGACGTACGGCGCAACCCAGTCGAGGTTGCGTCGCGTACCACCGCTGACGAACCCGTCCCGCGCCGCCTCTCGGGCTCCATCCAGATACGGCACCGCAGCGGGATCGAGCCGCGCGGTGACGCCGCTCGCGCGGGCGAGCTTGAACAGATGACCCAGCAATCCAAAACCGGTGACGTCCGTGGCGCAGGTCAGGCCAGCCGCCAGCGCCGCCTTCGACGCGGCCCGATTCAAGGTCGTCATCGCCTCGATGGCCTGCGGAAAGCGTTCGGCGGTCGCCTTGTGCCTCGTGTTGAGCACACCCACACCGATTGGCTTGGTCAAGGACAACGGCATCCCGCTACGTCCAGCGTCGAGACGCAACAGTCGTGCGGGGTCGGCGATGCCGGTAACCGCGAGCCCGTACTTCGGTTCCGGGTCATCGATGCTGTGCCCGCCGGCCAGATGGCACCGCGCCATCCGGGCCACGTCGAGACCACCGCGCAGCACCTCGCGGACCAGCTCCATGGGCAGTACCTCGCGCGGCCAGCCCAGCAGATTCACCGCGACGATCGGCGTACCGCCCATCGCATACACGTCCGACAATGCGTTGGCAGCCGCGATCCGACCCCAGTCGTAGGCATCGTCAACGACGGGAGTGAAGAAGTCTGTTGTGACGATGACGGCGGTGTCGCCCGACAGCCGTACGGCCGCGGCGTCGTCTCCGTCGTCGAGCCCCACGAGCAGCTCGTAGTCAACGTCATCGCGGCCGGATCCGATGAGGCCGGCGACCACTTCTTCGAGTTCCCCGGGCGGGATCTTGCAGGCGCAGCCGCCGCCGTGGGCGTATTGCGTCAGTCTGACCGCACTCGCACCGGTCGCGCCGACGACGGGCGCCGCGTTTCCGTTCATCGCCGAGCCCACATCTGGACCGACGGTTGGGACAGGTTTGGGTCACCGATTACGAGTCGCGGCCATTCTCGCCCGCGACGCGGCACGGTGTGGTTGCACAAGGTCATGCCAATTCACCCCACACGAAACGCTGCGGGGGACTGGTCTGACCCTCAGGTCCGTGGCCCCGCAGAAATAGGCACCCGACCGGGTGCGATGGACACTGCTCAGCGATTGCGGATCATGCGCCCACCTCCTCCACGCGAGTCGGGACCGGCGGCCGGGCGGCGCGGTCCCATGGCAGTCACCCAACGACGTGGCTCGGCCTGCAGATATCGCGGCGGTGTCCCACGGGTCACTTGCTGCTACGCCAGCGCTCTGGCCACTTTCGCATGGTAGCCGCCCGAGCGGAAGCCGTTTGCCGCGAGGGAATCAGTCTTGCGGCCGGAAGACCGCGACGATGACGCAAACGGCGACGAGTACGACCAGCCCGAGCGCGATCACGCGGACATCTTAGCCTCGCCGTTCGGCCCGGCCGAGCGACCGGCGGGCCGGATCACGTGACGATGATCCGGCCCACCGGCCTCAGCCGGTCCAGAATGGCCGCAACTCCAGGACACCGTCCCGCGCCATCGGATGCTTCGCCGCGATCGCCACCGCCTCGTCGAGGTCGGCGCACTCGAGGACGTCGAAGCCAGCCACGAGGTCCTTGGTCTCGGCGTACGGACCGTCGGTGAGCAGCACCTTGTTGTCGCGGACGCGTACGGTCGTGGAGTCCCGCTCCGGACGGATACGCTCCCCGAGCAGGCGGGCGCCCCGGCCGTCCATCTCGTCGACCCACGCCTCGACGTCGATCTCGTCTGGCGCGGGGCCGACGGCGCGGCCGAGATCGCGGCGAACGGCATCGGTCGGTCGGTCGATACAGACCAGCATCAGGTACTTCATATGTCCTCCCGATTCGGATCGTCGCACTCGCATGAGTGCGCGTCGACCTGTACGACGAACGGGCGACGGCGATTACTACCAATCCCGCGACGGCATTTTCCCGAGATATTCCCGAGCCAACCATCGCTGCGGTCGGGCACGCGGCCCACGCTGCGGCGGTTCCTGGTGCGGCTGTGGGCCGCACGGTTGCCGGAGCGTGCAACGGAGCGCAAGTTCGGTGAACGGCCACGACCAAGCGCCGGTCGGGACGAAACTATGAATAGCGAGGGCGGCGAACGAGCCGGCCAGAGCGGTCGATCAGTCCTCACAATGGGAGGTACCACATGCGCATGCTCATGACCGTCCAGATGGACACCGAGGCAACAAACCATGCGATTAGAGACGGAAGCCTAGCGAAGACGATGGAGTCGGCACTTGAGCAACTACATGCCGAAGCGGCCTACTTCACGACACGTGCGGGTGAGCGGACGGCATACATTGTCTTCGATATGCACGACACGAGCCACATGCCAGAGTTGGCCGAGCCCTTCTTCATGGGAATGAAAGCCAAGATTGACATGGCGCCCGTGATGAACGCCGACGATCTGCAGGAGGGGCTCGCTCGCCTTCCGCGTATGTAGGTCGCGATACGTTGGTCGCGGTCGCTACATTCGCCAACAGCCGCTACATTCGCCAACATCGGAGCAACGACCACGTCGTACGGTCTCCTTCAGACGCTCGCGGCGTTCCCGGCGATCGGATGACGACGGTGCCGACCGGGGTCTCGAGATAGTGATCGCTGTCCGGTCCGTGGTACCGCACGGCGATCACGCGTCCCGGTAACTCACCGCCGAGCGCGGCCCATTCTGGGCGGACCAGCAGTGTCGCCGATCGGACGTCTCGACTACCGCCCGCCGGCCGCACATCACTGGTACCACCGGAGGCGGCGTGCCTGGAACCGTTGGCGTCCAAAGCGTTCGCACACGGCACCGTAGTCGACACGGAGTCGACGGTGACGACAAGCGAGCCGGGTCCGGTTAGTTCGACCGGAGCGGTCAGCATTCTCGCGACGCCGGTCAACTGGGCGACGTGCAGATCCGCCGGCTGTGCGTACACGTCTGCCGGTTCGCCCACTTGAGCCAGGCGTCCATCGTGCAGCACGGCGACTCGGTCGGCGATCGCCAACGCTTCGCTCGCATCGTGTGTGGCGTACAACGCGGCGGCGCCGGACATGGCGCGCTGCCGGGCGAACTCGTCGAGCACAGTCATGCGTAGATGCGCGTCGAGGTGGGCGCTCGGCTCATCGAAGACGTACAAATCGGCGTCGCGGGCCAGCGCTCGGGCCAAGCCGACCCGTTGCTGTTCGCCACCCGACATTTCGGCCGGTGTACGCCCGGCCAGGGCGCCGACGCCAACACGATCGAGGAGTTCGCGGGCGCGCTCGCGCGCGACGCGTTCAGCGGTGCCGGCGCGCCGCAACGGGTAGGCGACCGTATCGAGCGCCGTCATGTGCGGCCACAATGCATAATTCTGGAACACCATGCCGACACGTCTGCGCTCCGGCGCGACGCAGTGGCGCGCAGTGGAAACCAGCGATCCGCCGAGCCGGATCTCGCCGGCGGTGGGGGTGACGAACCCGGCCACGGCGTGGATCAGCGTCGTCTTCCCCGATCCGGATGCCCCAAGGAGCGCCATCACCTCGCCGTCGGCGATCACGAGGTCGATGCCGGCCAGAACCGGCACGCCGGGGTAGTCCAGCGTCAGCCTGCTGCAGGCGAGCGCGGTCATGAGTGATTCACGAGCCATGGACGCCGCGCTCGGGAGGCGGCTAACAAAACCGCTGCGAAGACGACGGCGGGGATGGTGAGAACGATAGCCAACGCGGCGGTCGCCCCGGTGTCGCCGAGGTCTTGCTGGTTCAGGATCACCACGGCGAAGGTCTCGCTCCCGGGACCGTAGAGGATCGTTGACATGGTCAGTTCGTGCGTGGCGAGCAGGAATGCGAGCGCGGCCCCGGTCAGAAGGGCGACCCGTAGCGGCGGCAGGATGACGGTGCGCACGGCGGTAAGTGGGCGTGCGCCGCTCGCGCGGGCCGCTCGGACACGATCGGGTGGCAGCCGATCGAGCGCCGCCTGCACCGGCCGGTGTCCCAACACCCAGAACTTCGCCAGATACGCCAGCAGGATGATGACGACGGATCCGGTCAGCCACCGCCCATAGCCGATGAGAACGCCGACCGCGAGGGCCGATCCGGGCACCGCGAAGGCCAGCGTCACCGTGGTCGCGAGCGGGGTGCGCCAGCGATGTCGCGAAGCAACGGCGACCAGTGTGCCGAGCGCCGGTACCAACAACGCGGCGGCGACCGCCAGCAGGAGCGTGTGCGCAATTGCGGCCGCGGTCGGGCCGGCGAACGCGGAAGTGAAATTGGCCCAGGTCCAATGCGCGGGCGTCGGGGACAGTCCGGGCGCGCGGGCGAGTGCGGTGAGAATAAGCGCAACCATGGGTACGCCGACGGCCAGCGCGACGTACGCCACGATGATGCCGGTCAGGATCGCGGCATGGGATCGTGACGTGGCCGGGCCGGCCGGGGCGCCGGGCGGACGGTTGACCGTGGCGTTGAAGGAGCCCAACCATCGATCGGCGGCGCCGACCACAACCAGAACGATCAGAGCCATCGCCAATGCCAGGACGGTGAGGTCGCGGAACGCCTCCGGCGCGGCCGACAACGCCAGATCCTGGTAGACGAGCGTCGACATCGTGGCGAATCCGGCCGGTGCCCCGAGCACCTGGGGCACGGCGAAGCTCCCGACGGCGCTGACGAACA
>DATCXD010000526.1:0-3428 GCA_036566005.1 Micromonosporaceae bacterium
CTCGCGCGCCGGTGCAGGCAGGTCGCGCGAGCCGAACCAGGCGTGCACCCAGCCCGGACCACGGAGCCGGAGGCGCGCCCGCCGGCCGAACAGAATTCCTCCGACGTGTTGCGCGGCCGACAGCCGCCCGGGCTTGGCGAACGTCGCGCCGGCGACGCCGAACAGCGCGCGCTCACCGAGATGACCGTGCTGGCTCTCGACGACCTTCGCCCGCAGATGCACGAGCACATCCGGGATGTTGATCTCAACCGGGCACGCCTCGTAGCACGCACCGCACAGGCTCGACGCGAACGGCAGCGACGCGGTCTGCTCGTCGACCGGATGGCGATGGATGCCGCGAAGCTGCGGCGTCAGGATCGCGCCGATCGGGCCGGGGTAGGCCGACCCGTACGCCCGGCCGCCCGTACGCGAATAGACCGGGCACACGTTCAGGCAGGCGGAGCACCGGATGCAGCGCAGTGCCTGCCGGCCGACCGTGTCGGCGAGCGTGTCGGTGCGCCCGTTGTCCAACAGGATCAGGTGGAACTCCTGCGGCCCGTCGCCGGGACTGACCCCGGTCCACATCGACGTGTACGGGTTCATCCGCTCCGCGGTCGACGAGCGCGGCAGCAGTTGCAGGAAGACCTCGAGATCCGTCCACGTCGGCACGAGCTTCTCGATGCCGAGCACGGTGACCAGCACCGGCGGCAACGTGAGGCACATCCGGCCGTTGCCCTCCGACTCCAGCACCACGATCGTGCCGGTGTCGGCGACAGCGAAGTTGCCGCCCGACACCGCCATCTCGGCGCGCAGGAACTTCTCTCGCAGATGCAGCCGCGCGGCCTCGGCGAGCGCGCCCGGATCGTCGGTCAAGCCGGCCGGCGCCGGCCGGCCGGCGCCGGCCATTTCGGTGATGAAGATGTCGCGGATCTCGGCGCGGTTGCGGTGGATGGCCGGCACCAGGATGTGACTCGGGAGATCGTGACCGAGCTGCACGATGAGCTCGGCAAGGTCGGTCTCCCACACGTCGATGCCGTCGCGCTCCAGCGCCGCGTTCAGCTCGATCTCCTGGGTCGCCATCGACTTGACCTTGACAATCTCGCGAACGCCGTGACTGCGCGCGAGGTCGACCACGATCGCGTTCGCCTCGTCCGCGTCCCGGGCCCAGTGCACGACGCCGCCGGCCGCGACGACGTTCGCCTCGAGCTGCTCCAGCAACTCCGGCAGCCGGGCCATGACGTCGTCCTTGATGGCCGCTCCGGCATGGCGTAGCTCGGCCCATTCCGGCACCTCGGCGATGGCCCGCAGTCGCTTGTCGCGGATCGTCGCCGTCGCTCGGCCGAGGTTGTCGCGCAACTGGTGGTCCGCGAGCGCGGTCCGCGCGGCCGCGGGGAACGCCGGCATCCCGAGGAACGTCGGCGTCTCCGGCCGGTCTTCTCGACGCTCCGTCGGGCCGCCGCCGCGTAGCGGTAGCCGCAAGGCGCCGTTGTTGGGCGCGGTCATCTGGTCGCCGCCAGGATCTCGGCCAGGTGCATCGTGCGTACGGCGGCACCGGCGCGTCCCGTACCGCGGCGCGACATCAGGCCACCGATGTGCATCAGGCACGATGTATCGGCGCTGGCGAGTACGGCGGCGCCGGTGTCGAGCACGTCGTCGACCTTGTCGTTGCCCATCGCTATCGACGTGTCCGGGTTCTTGACGGAGAACGTACCGCCGAAACCGCAGCACTCGGTCGGATGCGCGAGGGGCACGAGGCGCAGTCCCTCGACGGCGGCCAGCAGTTGCCGCGGCCGGTCCCCGACGCCGAGCAGCCGTTGCGAATGGCACGTGGGGTGGAACGCGACCGTCTCGGGGAAGTACGCGCCGACGTCGGTCACGCCGAGGACGTCGACGAGGAACTGGGACAGCTCGTAGACCGGCGGAGTCGTGGCGGCCGCCTCGGGGTCCACCACCGGGTGGTAGTGGCGGACCATGGCGGCGCACGACGCCGACGGAGTCACGACCGCCTCATAACCGGCAAACGCGGCCGCGAAGTTCGCGACCAGCGGTCGGCAGGCGGCGCGGTATCCGGAGTTGAAATGCATCTGGCCGCAGCAGGTCTGTGCGGCCGGGAACGCGACCTCGACACCGAGTCGCGAAAGGACGGTCACGGTCGCCTTGCCGACGCCGGGAAAGAGCGTGTCGTTGAAGCAGGTGATGAACAGAGCGACGCGCATCTTCACCCCACTCTCATCCGCGGCCGATCCGGCGGGCGGCCTTGTCCCAGGCGGCCTGGTCGCCGGTTGGATCGTACCGGCGGGACGGTTGCGTGCCGGCGACCAGTGCCCGGATTTCGCTGCGGTCGGCCGGCCCGCCGTTCGCGCGCGCCTGCACGGCAATGTTACCGAGCGCGGTCGCCTCGACCGGTCCGGCAATGACCGGTCGGCCGCAGGCGTCCGCCGTCAACTGGCACAGCAGGGCGTTGCGCGCTCCCCCGCCGACCACGTGCACGATGTCGACCTCGCGACCGGACAGCCGGACGGCGTCACGGACGGCGGCGCGGTGGGCCAGCGCGAGGCTCTCCAGGACGCAGCGTACATAACCGGCCCGATCGACTGGTGCCGGTTGGTCGGTGCGGGCACAGTACGCGTCGATCCGCGCCGGCATGTCACCGGGCGCGAGGAAGTCCGCGTCGTCCGGGTCGACGATCGCGGCGAACGGCGGCGCACTTTCGGCCGCCGCCAGCAGCCGACCGGCGTCCGGTTCGGCCCACACGCGCTGGCATTCCTGCAACAGCCACAGACCCATCACGTTGCGGAGATAGCGGATCGTGCCGTCGACGCCAACCTCGTTGGTGAAGTTCGCGTCCCGGCTCGCGTCGCTCAGCACCGGCGCGTCGAGTTCGACGCCGACCAGCGACCAGGTGCCGGTGCACACGTAGGCGAAGCGCTCGCCCGTCGCGGGCACGGCGAGGACCGCCGAGGCGGTGTCGTGCGAGCCCACCGCGACGATCGGCAGCCCGTCGAGTCCGGTCGTGGGCAGCGACCCTCCGATGCGGTCGCCGGGGTCGCGCAGCGCCGGGAACAGCCGTCGGGGCAGGCCGGCGCCGTCGATCAGGGCGTCAGACCATGCGCCGGTACGGACGTCGTAGAGCGCCGTGGTCGACGCGTTGGTCCGCTCGGCGCCGACCTCGCCGGTGAGCCAGAACGCCAGCAGATCCGGGATCAGCAGCATCGTCGCGGCGGCGGTCAGCGTCACGGCCGGCTCGCGCAGAAGTTGGTACATCGTGTTGAACGGGAGGTGCTGGATCCCGGTCACCGCGTAGTTCGCGGCCGGATCGACGCGAGCGTCGAGGACGGGGTCGGGACGCGTCGTGCGGTCATCGCGGTAGTGGAACGGCAGCCCCAGCAGCCGGCCGTACGCGTCGAGCAGGCCGTAGTCGATCGCCCACGAGTCGATGCCGACCGAGG
>DATCXD010000539.1:0-4543 GCA_036566005.1 Micromonosporaceae bacterium
GTCGCGCCCGCAAGTCGCGATCGTGGCCGGCGAGCCGGGCATCGGCAAGACACGACTCATCACCGAGCTGGTCGCCGCGGTCGGCGACCAGGCCCTGGTGATCGCGGGCGAGGCGCAACCGGGCTCACTCGGCCGGCCGTACGAGTTGTTGTTGGACGCGATCGCAAACCTGCCCGCGGATGCCTCTCTCGTCGACGAGGTGTGTGACACGTCGCGCAGCCCGGCGGATCGCCAACGGGCCGCGCTCACGTTGGTCGCCGGCCTGATCGGCAACGGCCCGGCCGTCATCGTGTTCGAGGACCTGCATTGGGCCGACGCGGAGAGCACCGCGTTGTTCGAGCACCTCGCCGATCTGAACGGCACGCGCCTGCTCATCGGCACCTACCGACCGGCCGAAGTCACCCGGCGACAGCCGGTCGATGCGTTGCTTGCGCGCCTGGAACGGCGACACGAGGTCACCCATCTCTTGCTCGATCGACTCACGGCGGACGAGACGTCGCAGCTGCTGTCGCAGGCGACGGGTCGATCGGCGCCGTACCGCACGGTGATGACACTGCACCAGCGCACTGGCGGCAACCCGTTCTACCTGGAAGAGCTGCTGCGCGCGCAAGATTCGAACGACCTGGAGAAGCTGTGCGATCAGCCCCTGCCGTGGAGCCTCGCCGAGGTGCTGCGGCGGCAGAGTGACGACCTCGAGCCGGCTCAGCTGCGTCTCCTCGAGGCCGCCGCCGTGCTCGGCCAGCGCATCCCGTTCGACCTGCTGGCCACGGTGACCGGGGTGGGCGAGTCGGAGCTCATCTGGGCCCTCCGCGAGTTCGTCGACCGCGGGGTGCTCGTGGAATCGGGCGAGGACGAATTCGTGTTCCGGCACGCGTTGGTCCGCGAGGCGATCACCGGTTCGCTGCTCGGGCGAGAGCGCCGACGGTTGCACGAGGCCGCGCTCAACGCACTGCTCGCGCGGGGTTTCGAGGGGTACGAAGACTCGGCGGCCGCGGACGCGGTGGCCGGACGGACGACCCAACGCGGCGGCCGGCGGCCCGGTCCGGTCGAGGGCGGCGACCCGGCGCTCGTCGCCTATCACGCCAATGGCGCCCGTCGCTATGACGACATGGTCGCGGCCGCCCGCGCGGGCAGCGTCGCCTATCTTGAGATCGGTTCGGTCTACCAGGCGCTGCAGCTGGCCGAGCTGGGCCTGGAACAGTCCGCGCACGATGCGGTCCTGCTCAGCGCGGCCGCCCGGGCCGCGTGGCTGGCCGGGTTGCTGAGCGACGCGCTGAGCTATGCGCAGCGATGGCGGGACCGTTCGATGAGCCCGGGCGACGAGGTAGATGCCCTCATCCTCTTGGTGCGTCTGACGTACGAGCTCGACGACCTGACCGCGATGCGCGCCGCGACGACGGAGATCGAGCAGATGGTCGACGCGCTGCCGATCGGCGAGCACATGGGTCAGGCGATGGCGACCGTGGCGCAGTCGTACATGCTCGCGGACGAGGTGGACAAGTCGTTGGACTGGTCCGCCCGTGCGCTCGATCTGGCCGCCGCACACGATCTGCCCCTTACCCGGCTGGCCGCGCTGACCGAGATGGGCTCGGTCCTCGTCTCGCACACGTCCCGTCGCCACGACGGCCAGGAGATGTTGCTGAGCGCGGCGACGGATGCGGAGAAGGCCGGCGCCTGGGTGCTCGCCGCCAGGGCCGTGCACAACATCGCGTTCAACCTGCCCGCGTCGTCGATCGCGGAGCAGGCCGAATTGCTGGAGCGCATGCGCGCCGACGCCGAGCAGGCCGGCTTCCACCATTTCGCGGTGGCCGCCTACTACCAGGGCCTCGCCGTGGTGGCGGTCGGCGAGGGCGATCTCGCCGCCGCTCGAGCGATGGTCGCCGAGGGCCGCAAGCGCGAATACCGCTTCCGGCAGGCCGGCCGCCAGGCCGACTACCACACCGTGCTGCAGGCCGGCCTCGCGCTGGAGGACGGTGACCTCGATCTGGCCGAGGACATCGTGGCGATGCTGTCGGGGATCCCTTTACCGTCCAATTCACAGATCGCCGGCCTGGTCTTCCACCTTGCCTGCCGTCGCGGCGACCTCGAACGGGCGACGGCGGCGCTCCGGGACATGCTCGACAGCATGGCCCTGCGGGGCCCCGGTGGCGGCGACTATACGCACGACGTCGTGTCGGCGGCGCTGGCCGGCGGCCTTCCCCTCGATGACGTACGGACTCTGGCCGCGGCCGGACTCGGCGAGACACCCGACCCGGGGTGGAGCGAACTCGTGCACGCCCAGCTGGACGACGCCGCTGGCGCCCACGCGAAAGCGCTCGACGGATATCGGGCCGCCGCCATCCACGACGCGTTGCCGGGATGGGTCCGGGGCACCGCGCACGTGGGTGCCGCCTCCTGCCTGCTCGCGCTCGACCGGTCGGACGAAGCGGCAGTGGCATTGGCCGCGGCTGGGCCGTTGCTCGCGAAGTGGGGCGGTTGGCGTGTCGCACAATTGGCTGAGCTACGGGAACGAGCCGGTATGCCCGCACCGGATGACGACGCCGTGACCGGTCCGGCCGCGCTGACCCCGCGCGAACGCGAGGTCGCACAGCTTGTCGCCGCCGGTCTGACGAATGCCGAACTCGCGCGCCGCCTCTACATCTCGCCGAAGACGGCGGCCGTGCACGTCTCGAACATCCTGCGCAAGCTCGATGTGACGTCACGCACGGCTGTCGCCGACGCCCTGCACGCCGCATAAGCTGCTGCGACAGCGGTTCGGGCGTACGCGAGCCCGTGGCGCCTCGATCCCCCGTGTCACGAGCCGAAGACGTCCGGCGCCGCCGCTGCGAGGCTGGCGGCCGCGCTGGCCGGCGCACCGACGAGATCCGCGACGAGGCCGTACTGAGTCGTTGCCGCACCGACGCCGAAGATCACCTGCCCCGCCGACAAGTCATCGATCAACTGTCGTCGATCCAGTGTCGCGTCGATGGGTTCCATGCCGTCGTGGGTGGTGCAGTTTCGGCGAGACGGTCGGCGAAGGTCGCTACGGTGTCGACGACCTCCGGAACTGCGGGAAGGGTTTCGCCGTCCGGGCCGAGTCCAGACCGGTACGCCTGATAGGTCTGGCTGCGCAGGGCGACGAGGTCGCCGATGACGGTGGACAGGGCCACGACGTCGGTTCCTCGATGCGTCGTTGTGGCAAGGAGCGCTTCGCGAACACCAGCGTGCGCGACGGGTCGGCTACCGATGAGGGTGTAGACGTCGGCATAGTCACGCACGCGGGTATTCGCCGGGCCCAGCGCGATCGCGGTGGCGATCTTCTCCGCCAGTACCGTCTGGACCGGGTACCCGAAGACGTGAACAGGTGGTTGGCCCGGGCGTAACGCCAGCAACTCGATCCGTTGCGGCGCTGGTGTTATGGGGTCGCCGAAGTTGACGTCGAGCCGCAGCTTGACGATCGCGGTCGCGATCGCACAGTCCATCGCCACACGCACACCGGAGTACAGATCCGCGTCACGGATCACCCGCGAGGTGACCGTCCGTGTGTGGAACGTGACACCGTCATCGGGCACCGGCTGGCCGGCGACGGCCACGACCCGTGCGACTACGCTTACCTCGTCGTTGGCGAACCCGCGCGCCAGCGTGTCGACATCGGCCGTCGGCCGACGGGCATCGAAGGCCGCCAACAGCATCCCGCCCTTGAGCACGAACTGCCCGGCATGTGGGGACACGCTGAGCCGGGCCAGCCATCGCTCCACTACATACAGGATCAACAGCTCCTGCGTTGCGCGGTGTTCGGCCCGGGCCCGATTCTGCAGATCGAGGTACGCCTGTCCCGCCGGCGTACCTCGCGTGGGCCGGGTCATCCGGCCATCGCAACATCCAGCGCACGCCGCACCGGGCCCAGCACGTCCAGTGCTGCGGCCAGGCGCAGCAACTCCGCCGGGCGTGCGTCACGCCGACGCACATAGCGCTGCAATGCCGCGTGCGCCAACGGTTCTCCAAATCGGCCCCGCAACCGCATTAGATCCACCACCGTCCGGGCCGGGTCATAAATCCGTACCCACTCGTCGGGAGCCGCCTGCACCCTCGAGAGCCCGAGTTCGAAGCTCGACGCATCAAAACGAAACACGTCGGTACGCGGGTAGGCTATCCGTGGCGGGCGATGCCGACTCGGCACCGCGATCTGTACCGCCGGCGGGATCTCGTCAGTCAGGTCGTGGACCGCGGCCGCCGACCGGCAGCACACGACTGCCACCCCGGACCGGTAGGCGACCGCCAATAGATCCGGGTAGCTCGCCGGCGGCGCATCCGCCCGCCGAAATACCCCACGCGACAGCTCCGCGATCGTGCCGTTATCTCGCCAGGCATATAGCACTCGCGGATGCACGCCGGCCGTCAACGCCGTGGCCGTCGTAAACGTATCAGGCAACGCTCCCAGCCCTCGCATGGATAGATATGCTACACGCACACTACCACTGTGCAACGGTTTTATCCGCAGACCCTGCTGGGCCTCCGCTCAGCGCAGTGGACAACCGGGACAGGTCAGCCGCGAGCGGCAGCC
>DATCXD010000542.1:0-2071 GCA_036566005.1 Micromonosporaceae bacterium
GCTCGTCCGAGCGCAGATGCCACCGGCGCGTCCGCCGACGCCGCCGCCCGTCCCGGACCACGACGTGTACGCGCTCTCCGTCCGCTCCCAGCGCACCAGATGCTCCGGCAGTTCGTCGAGGAACCGCGACGCCGGGTTGAACTGTGGCTGTCCCCAGGCTCCGCGGGTCACCGCTCGCGAGATGTAGAGCCGCTTGCGGGCACGGGTGATGCCCACGTACGCCAGGCGCCGCTCTTCTTCCAACTCCTGGGCGTTGCCGAGCGAGCGAAGGTGCGGGAAGACCCCGTCCTCCATGCCGGTCAGGAACACGACCGGAAACTCCAGGCCCTTCGCCGTATGCAACGTCATCAACGTGACCACACCCTGGTGGTCCGGATCGTCGCTGGGAATCTGATCCGCATCGGCGACCAGCGACACCTGCTCCAGGAAACCGGCCAGAGTCGGCCGCTCCGCTGGCCCGTCGCCGGTCACCTCACCGGTGTCCGGGTCGACCGCCGGCGTCGCGTCGACCCGTTCGGTGTACTCCCGGGCCACGCTCACCAGTTCCTGGAGATTCTCCGACCGGCCGGCATCCTGCGGGTCGAGGCTCTCCTCGAGTTCGGCGAGCAGCCCGGAACGCGCGAGCACGGCCTCCAGGACGTCCTCGGGCGGAGCCGTCTCGGATAACGTACGCAGATCGTCCATCATCGCGACCCACTCGGCGATCGCATTCGCGGAGCGGGACGCGATGCCGGGCGCGTCGGCGGCGCGACGCAGCGCGGCACCGAACGAGACCCGGTCGCGGCCGGACAGCGCGACGACGCAGGCTTCGGCGCGATCGCCGATGCCCCGGCGCGGCGTGTTCAGGATGCGACGGACGCTGACCGTGTCGTCCTCGTTGGCGATCACCCGCAGGTAGGCCAGCGCGTCCCGCACTTCCTTGCGCTCATAGAACCGGACGCCCCCGACGACCTTATACGGCAGCCCGATGCGGATGAACACCTCTTCGAACACACGGGATTGTGCGTTCGTGCGGTAGAACACCGCGACGTCGGCCGGCCGGATCTCGCCGGCATCGGTGAGCCGATCGATCTCGCGGGCCACCCAGTCGGCTTCCGCGTGCTCGGTGTCCGCGACGTACCCGACGATCTGCTCGCCCTCACCCTGGTCGCTCCACAGCCGCTTCGGCTTGCGTTCCGTGTTGCGATCGATGACCGCGTTCGCGGCCGACAGGATCGTCTGCGTCGACCGGTAATTCTGCTCCAGCAGGATGGTGCGGGCATCCGGATAGTCGCGCTCGAACTCCAGGATGTTGCGGATCGTCGCGCCCCGAAACGCATAGATGGACTGGTCGGCGTCGCCGACCACGCACAGCTCCGCCGGCGGCACGAGTTCGTCGCCGCCGACCAACTCGTTGACCAGCACGTACTGCGCATGGTTGGTGTCCTGATACTCGTCCACCAGCACATGGCGGAAGCGCCGGTGATACTTCTCCGCCACCGCCGGGTGCGACTGGAGCAGGTGGACGGTCGTCATGATCAGGTCGTCGAAGTCGAGCGCGTGCGATTCGAGGAGTCGGCGCTGATACAGCCCGTACGCCTCGGCGACCGTACGTTCGATCGGTCCCTTGGCGTTCTGTGCCGCGGTCTCCGGGTCGACCAACTCGTTCTTGAGGTTCGACACGGCCGCGGCCAGCGAACGGGCGCTGTACCGCTTCGGATCGAGGTCGAGCTCGCGCGCCACCAGTTGCATCAGCCGCCGCGAGTCGTCGGCGTCGTAGATCGAGAACGTCGACTTGAGGCCGGCGTGCTCGTGCTCGGCGCGCAGGATCCGGACGCAGGCCGAGTGGAACGTCGACACCCACATCAGCCGTGCCTTCGGACCGACCAGCGCCGCGACACGGTCCTTCATCTCGCCGGCGGCCTTGTTCGTGAACGTAATCGCGATGATCTCGCCCGGATGCACGTTGCGGGCGGCGAGCAGATAGGCAATGCGATGGGTCAGCACCCGGGTCTTGCCTGAGCCGGCGCCGGCCACCAGCAGGAGCGGGCCCTCGGCATGGGTGACCGCCTCCCACTGGACCGGGTTCAGG
>DATCXD010000545.1:0-4982 GCA_036566005.1 Micromonosporaceae bacterium
CCGGCAGCGCCGTTAAGGAGCTGCCGGCCGGCCGGGAACCGGGCGGGCGGGCAATGTCAGGCAGCAGCTACGCGTTTGGGTCCGGACCGGGATCACCGCCCGCGGCGCGAACGGCGAGCCGGTCGAGATAGACCTGCCAGCCCTCCCGGTGGTGCCGACCCTGTTCGTCGTCTGGTAGGCCGTGGTGGCTCAGGACAACGCGGGTCCCGGAGTTCTCGGCCCGAAATGTCACGACGACGCGAGTGCTGCCGGGCGGTACGGCCGGGTCGTGCGTCCAGCCCCACGTGAACACGATCCGGTTCGGTGGGTCGATTTCGACGAACTCGCCGATCGCCGCACTGCCGCGCACGTCGACTCGATACACCCCGCCGGGTACGGGATCCAACGTAGCGTGGCTGCCCATCCATTGCACGTAACGATCGGGGTCGGTGAAGTACGCGAACACAGTCTCGGGTCGCGCAGCGATGTAGACAGTCACTTCGAGCGGAACGGATTCGGTCATGACCGGTCCTTACCTGCCTGTTCGGTCTCGGCCAAGTCTTTGAGGCGGTCCAAGCCCGCACGCCAGTGATCTTCGATGACGGAGCGCAGCGATCCCAAAGCGACCTTGTCGGCGCGGTAGAACCGTCCACGGCCGTCGCGGCGCTCAACGACGAACCCGGCCGTCTTGAGAACCGTCAGATGCTGGCTGACCGCCGACCACGACACGTCGAAATGTGCGGCGATGTCGCCGGCGGCGAGTTCCCGATCCCACACGAGTTCCAAGATCCGGAGCCGGCGCGGCGCCGCGATGACCTGTAGCGGTTCCATGACACCCACTCCCCCACCGGTTCTCCGTGCAGTCTTGCACGCCCATTTAAGATATATCTAAAATAAGCAGACACTCGCCACAGGGAGAACGCCATGGACCGATCGATCACACTGGCAACCGACGTCAACGCCGATCCGAACCGGGTCTTCGAGATCCTGACATCGACCGAGGGGCAACGCGGATTCTGGACCGCGGACTGCGAGGTGACCGGCGACCAGGCCCGGTTCGTCTTTCCCGGGGTCCCGATCGGCCTGCGCGCGGCGCTGACCACCGAGCCAGGCAAGCTGGTCCGGATGCGGGTCACCACTGGCTTCCCGTACTGGGAGGATTCGACCTGGGAGTGGGAACTCGGCCCGGCCACTCGGACCGAGAGCGGCACGTCAGTGTTGTTCCGCCACTACGGATTCGCCGCCGAATATTCAGAGGTGGAACTGGGCCACACCGCGCAGACCTGGGCGCTCATTTTGGATCGGCTAGCGGCCTACGCCACCACCGGCGTCGCGCATCCCTTCTTCCCGGCCACCGCGGCATGACAGCGACACGATCGACGAGGACGAGCCCGATGCGGAGCAACTGATGGCTGTCGACGTACGACCAAGCGTGCGTATCCGACGGCCGCGGCACGACGTCGCCGCGTTCATGTTCAACCCCGACAACGATCTGCGCTGGACCGGCGGTATCACCGCAAGCCGGCCCGCCCAGCCCGGACCACTGGTACGTGGGGCGAAGGTCGACCGTACGGCGAAGTTCCTCGGCCGCACCTTCACCTACCGCTACGTGGTGACCGACCACGAATCCGACCGCCTGGTCGAGTTACAGGTTGACCGGCCGTTTCCGATGCGCGTGCGCTACGAGCTGGCCGACGCCGACCACGGCACCGAAGTGACCATCCACGCCAGCGGCACCCCGGGCCGATTCTTCGGCTGGGCCACGCCGCTGATGACCCGCCAAGTTCGCGCCAGCATCAGTCACGATCTCGAGCGGCTCCGCAGCTGCCTCGAAGTCTGATAACCGAGCGCGGTCGAACGCTCTCGGCCGCCTACTCCCGATGACGACGACATGGCGCGATGGCGACCACGGCGAGCTTCGTGTCACCGGAAACTTCGGCGGCGGGCTCGTGGCGTGGCTGACCCCCGCGACACCCAGCGCGGTAGGGCCTCATCCTCCGCGCACATCTCGGCGGTCACCGCGATGCAGTCCTTCATCGACCGGCCGGTCTTGTCGAACCGTCGGATGCCGGGTCGGTCAGCAGCGTCTCGTGCATGTCGGGGCCCGTGCGCGCAAGAAGATCGTCGCCATACACGCCCACGGCCATAATTCCGTGTACCAGCATCGCCAGACCGTCGAACATCTTCTTCTCGGTCGTCGCGCGTTCGTCGGCAAGAACGTCACGCAGCCGGGTTGCCCCCCGTCGTAAGCCATGGACGAATAGTGGCACCGCCGTCACCGATCTGTCCGTCGGGTGGTGTCGCCGGGTGGCACGCACGAGAACGCACCCGTCCCGCTGATGCTCGGCCGCCTCGGCCAGCTTGATCCTGACATGGAGGGGCGGGTATAACCGACGGTCCGGCATGCAGGGTTGCAGCGTGAAGCCCAACCGTTGAGAGAGGTGTCGACTCTCCCGAGTGGACCCGAGCACCGCATAACAGCACGGCGCGCTCGGACGGCGGTGCCACGACGATGGCCACCAGTGGGGCGCAATGCTGGCGTCCTGCGCTGTGCGGACGACCTCAACGCCTTCAATCATGACGGCTTCGCCGTGGACAGTCCGGAGATCATTAATTCGTAGATGTGTTGTTCGACGTTCCCTGCCGCAACGGTGTGACCCGGGCTATCCGCTCGTGTGCTCGGCCCGGGCCCACAGCTCACGCAGCGATCCGCGAGTTCCTCGACTTCATGCCGGGCCGGATCGACAGCCCTGACGGACGAGGAACGGCACACGCTCGAGGCGTGTCCGCATACGACCGTGATCACAACCCTGTGCACCAGCTACTTCATCCCGAATGAGCACCCCCATTGGTTGCCGACCTCGTCGTCGAGGCGCTCGACCGCGCGGACTGAGCACACCGATGCAGTCCAGCGCAGCGGACCCGGCGCGGATCGCCCGCCGGGTTGTCCCTGACCGCCTGCTCGCGGTGGCCGAGAGTGAAAGAATCGTCACGTATCCCAGTTGAGGCCTGTAGACGAAATCGAGGGCGGACAGCGATCGGGCCGGTCGCCGGTGCACCACAGATGGGGAATCCCGCGTCTGTTGCGTATGCCGAGCAACGGTGGCAGGGCGGCCAACCGCGAAAACGGGGGAACACGATGGCCAAGGTATCGAAGGATACTGCGGCGGACAGCATCGACGCCGAAGGCTTTGAAGGCCACTATCAGGATCTTGAAGGCTACACGGTGGGGTACGAGACGTACACCGCTCATACCGACCTGGCGCCGATGTTCGCCGGTCTGCCCGACGACCGGTGCCAGTGCATGCACATGGGGCTCGTGTTGAAGGGGACACTGAAGTACCACTACGCCGACGGTTCGGAGGACGTCATCCACCAAGGCGAGGCGTATGTCGCACGGCCCGGCCATACACCGGAGCTCTACCCGGACACCGAGGTTGTCGAGTTTAGCCCCACGGCCGAGCTGGCCAAGACCGTCAAGGTGGTGACGGCCAACATGGACAAGGCCAAGGCCGCTCAGTAACGCCAGCTGACGTGGGCCGCGACGCGATGCAATACGGCGCCTGGACTCCTCGCGCCGGCAGGTTCTACCGACCGAGCCAGATGCGTCGCCAAAAGCGCACGAACGCAGCGCCACATCCATCGGGAGCCCAAACCCGACCTCGGCGAGCCGCGACAGCCCGGCCAGCAGGTCGGCCAGTCGCACCGCGACGGACCCGCAGCGCGAAAGATCTTGACTGTGCGTGCGCTTACTCTCCTCGCGAAGCGCCGCACGGCCGGCCTGAGCGCGGATGGCCGGCCGGCGGTCGGCACGAAGCACCAAAGTTCGATTACGAGGCGGCAGGGTGAGTCATGTCTGAGCAGAACAAGCACATTGCTCGGCGTTTCACGGACGCGTTCGCCGCCGGTGATAGCGCTGTTCTCAAAGAGAGCCCTCCGTGCCGCCGAACAGCGCGCGAGCCTTCCCCCGCGTGCGCGGAGAATCCCCACCAACGAAGTGTTCTGCAAAGATCGCGCCGACGACACCACACTCGCCCCTTCCGACCTCGTCCGGCGGCGCAATGCGGTCCCGCTGCGTGGATCGCGACATCACCGACCGGGCCGCGACCGCGGCGACCGCGAGGATCAGGATCCCGACCACGCTTCAGCCGAGGGTCAGGTAATTCAGGATTATGCCCCGCCGCAGGAGATCCCGCATTGGTTCGGCGATCGCTCGGCGAGGGCGGGACCAACGTCGCCGAGCTCGCGGAGTTGTTGGGTATGCCCCGGCCGGCGGTGTACCGGTGTTGGAGAAGGCGGTCGCCGCGGCCGCCGTGTGAGAACGGAGGACGGGTCATGGCACGGCTGGTCACCGGGTACGCGATCCGGCCGGTCGAGGTGCGCGGCGGACGCGCGGCGCTGGCGGTCTTCGACGCCGAGCGGCTGCCCGGCCAGTCCCTCGCGACGTCGGCGATGCCCGCCGTGGCCCTGGCCGGGCGCTTGAGCGTGGATAGCTGGTGGTGGGCTGGGCTCGCCGACGTGACGACCGAGGTCGCCACGACCGGCATCGGGCCGATCGCCGGCGTCGTCGCCTGCGGCCTCGCCGGCGACCGCTACCTCACCTTCGGGTACGGAGCGTGGGATGCGGCGATCGCCGACGTCCGTGACGGCTGCGCCGACGGGTGCACACGCGGGCGATCACCGTGCGCGCCGCACTACGAGGCGCACTGGGCGGACCGCTGTGGTCGCCTCAGCTGACCGCATACCCGCCGGTATGGCCGAGAGCCGTGCGGTGACCAATGCGCTGTTGTCCGGGCTGGCGGCGGGCCACTGGCGGCCACGTGCCTGGTTCAGTTTTTTCGCGCAGGCGGTGCGGCGCTCGGGCAAGCAGGCCGCTGCGCACCCGGGCGCCGTCGGCGAGGTGGTCGTCTTGCACGGCACTTTTCTGATGCTGGGCGATCGCCGCGGCCGGGGCTGGGTGGTGGCAAGCGGCGCGCTGGCGCTGACCCACCTGGGCCTGCTCG
>DATCXD010000559.1:0-3099 GCA_036566005.1 Micromonosporaceae bacterium
CAGGGCACCCGGGCGATCACCCGCCACGCGACGATGCCGACCAGGATCCCCGCCGCGGTGTCGGTGAACCAGTGATAGCGCAGATAGATCGTCGTGACCGTGAGGATCACCGGTGGCGCGATCCGGATGAACCAGCGCCACCGGGCGGTGAGCCAGGGCGCCAGCAGCAGGGCGAGGACGCCGTACCACACGAAGGCGTTCGTGAGGTGGCCGGACGGGTACGACACTCCGCCGCCGCCGAAGAGCTCCGAGTGCGGCACCGGTGACCTCGGAGCGGCCCGGTTCGTCACGTCTTTCAGCACCGTCAGCACCACGTACGAAAGGACGAACGCGAGTATCACCGGCAGGAGCGGACGCACCGAGTGCCACCGCCACACCCAGTAGACGGCGAGCAGGCCGCACACAATCGTGAAGAAGCCGCCTTGCCCGAGGTAGTTGAAGACGCTGGCGATCGGCGCGAGTGGGTCGTGGGCAGCGCACCAGTCCCGTACCCGCAGGTCGAACGCGACCAGGTGCCCATCGTTGATCACGAGCGTGAGCACAACGAACGCGAGGATGGCGAGCCCATCCCACCACCAGCCGGCCGGCACCACCCGGCGCGTGGTGAGTCGCGGCCGGGCGGAGACGGTCACCGCCCGGCCCGGTGCGGCGTCACTCGTTGGCCGGTCCACGCCGCTCACGGTATCCGGTTGGGGCGGTTGTGACCGCCATCGGACACGCGAACTCCAGAAATCCAAGATCAACCGGCCGCATCGACTCCAGCCGTATCGACTCCAACCGCGTCGACCCCGACCGCGTCGGTCCCAGCCGGTCCGGTGACCGGTGCATTCTGCTCGACGATCTGCGAGAGTCCCGTTCCCGTCGCTACGACGAACATGTGATCACCGACCGAGAGCGTACGGTCGGTCGGCGGGCGCAGCGTCGGCCGACCGGTCGCGTCCGTCAATGCGATTACCCGCACCTGCCCCGTGGCGTCGAAACTCGCGAGCGTACGGCCGGCCAGCCCCGACCCGGCGAACACCGGAATGTCCGCGACGAGCAGGACCCGCCGCCGCACCGGAATGGTGCCGATGACCTCCCGGCCGACCATCGCCGCCGCGAAGCTCGACGCGGCCAGATACGACACGCTGCGTGAGATGGTGACGTTGAAGACCTCGTTGACGCGCTCGGCGAAGTCCCCGTCGAACAGCCGCAGCACAACGCGCAACGCCGGCTGCAACTGCTGTCCCTGCAACGCGTATTCGAGGTTCACCACGTCGTCGGACGTCAGCACGACGAGCGCGGCGGCGTGCGCCACGTTGGCCCGCCGCAGCGTGCTTTCGCGGCTCTCGTCGCCGACGATGAAGGCGATGTGTTGCTCCCGCACGTACTGCGCCCCGTACGCGTGATCGGCGCGGTCGACCGCGACGACCGGAAAGCCGCGCTCGTGCAGCGCACGCAGGACGCGGGTGCCGACGTTTCCGAGGCCGACCACGACGACATGGTTACGGTCGGCGGCTTGGTCGCGTCCGAGTGCCGGCACTGAGGCCTGGACGATCGCCGCCGAAACGACCGGGATCAGCGCAACACCGGTGAATGTCACGATCGTCTGCAGTACCTGCAGCGGGGCCGTGATCGTGTTGTCCGGGTTCGCCTCGCCGACGGCGGTGAGCAGCATGAAGTACACGCTGTACCAGGCCGTGTGCCCCTGGTTCTGATGGTGGTCGACCACCGCGTAGGCCGCGATCCCGGCGACGAGCAGACCGGCCATCGTGCTGAGCGTGACCCGGACGCCTCGGCTCATCCGCCCGGGAAGCAGGCGTCGAGGGACCGTCTGGACGATTGTGACGAACGCTCGGCCGGTGCGCCGGGTCACGGCGGCAAAACCACGCGCGTGACCGTCGGCGGTCTCGGCTGACGTCGGCGCTCCCGGCTGCACCGTTGTCTCGCCCGACTGCGCAGGAATGCCGGGGCGCAGGGCACCCACACTTCGCAGGGTGGCCCGCACCGTCGCGACGATCGGACTCGGCACGAGTCGGCGCCGGCGACGATAGCGACGCAGCGTCACGACGTCGCGAACCACCGACGTTTCGGCCTCTGGAGCGGGAGCCGCGAGGACGAGGTCGGCCGCGTCGACGTCGTCCGGCAGGAGTCGCATGCTGCGGCGATCGGTGATCGCAAGGCCGCACCAGACCTCGTCGTCGTCCATCAACTCGGCGCGCGTCGTGACCCGCGCGGCGAGCCCGCCGATGGTGACCTCGGTCGGCTCAGTCGTGCCGAGACACGCTGCCACGAACGCGGGTACGGCGATCTCCACGTCAGACAGCAACTGCGCGTTGTCGAAGAGCTGCCCGAGCCGCTGGCCGAGCGTCGAGTTGAACACGCGCAGCACCAGCCGGATGCCCGGGCAGGTTTCCTGGGCTTGCAGTCCGACGTACACGTTGGCGACGTCGTCCGAGGTCACGATCGCGATGGCGTCGGCCGTCGTCAGGTTCGCCTCGCGGAACGCGGCCGCGTTCAGTTCCGGCACAGCCTTGATGACGACACCGGGAAGCCGCGCAATCAGTAATGCGTCGGCACCGCGGTCATCCGTCAGCATCACGGTGACCTTGACCCGGTAGCGGCTGATCAGCTCGTCGGCGATCCGGTAAGCGAGCGGTGTGTCGCCGCAGATGATGAACCGGCGAACCGGATCGGTGCCGAGTTTCCGATCCGACCGAGGCGACGGGACCAACGACCCGGGCTCAGACATGGACGGCACGGGCGTGATCGTACGGCTCGGGCAGCCCGACGTACGACCCTGCGGGTCAATTGCGGGCATTTGCGCGGTCGCGCCACCGAACCGACGCCACCGGGCCGGCGGCCAGGCCGGTCAACGATTCACGAGCGACTCGGGCGGCGTGCCCGCGTACTCGGGCGACTTGCCGACGTACTCGGGTGGCTGGCCGGCGTATGTGGGCGACCTATCGGCGTATGTGGGCGACCTGCCGGCGCACTGGGCCGACGTTAGGCGCGCGGCGACGTCCTCGATCGGTTGCGGTGGGCGCCGCCGGATGCGGCGGCGGCGTGCTCGCAGAGCCCGCTTCGCGCGCGCGGCGACCGTACGTGCTCGCTGCGGCA
>DATCXD010000564.1:0-5802 GCA_036566005.1 Micromonosporaceae bacterium
GCCCGGCATCGACTCGCTGTTCGCCTACAGCGCCCAGACGCCACGTCCGGGCGCCACCGGCTCCGCGATCTTCTCGCGCTATCCGCTGCAGGACACCGGATACCGCCCGCTCGCCGGCGGGTTCGGCCAGGAGTACGCGACCGTGACCGTGCCGGGTGCGCTGCCGCTCATCGTCGAGGCCGTACACCCCGAGGCGCCGGCGGTGCCGTCCACGAACGCGATCTGGGCCGCCGGACTCGCGGCACAGCCGGCGGCCACCCCGAACGGGCCGGTCCGCCTCCTGATCGGCGACTTCAACGCGACGCTCGACCACCAGCGCCTCCGGACGCTGATCGGCACCGGCTACCGCGACATCGCCAGGCAGATGGGCGACGGACTCGACACCACGTGGCCGTACGACGGCCGACCGGAGCCACCGGTCATGCTCGACCATGTGTTGGCCGACAAGCGGATCGGCGCCGTATGGTTCGGCACCGCGTTCATGCCCAGCTCCGACCACAAGGCGATCTACGCCACGCTGACACTGCCGCCCGGCTGAGTGCCCGCGCTGACGCTGCCGGCCGGCTGAGCATCGGCGCCCTGCGCCAGCAGGCCGTACGTCAGCGCATCGACCAGCGCGTGCCAGCTCGCCTCGACGACGTTCTCGTGCACGCCGACCGTCGTCCAGTCGCGGCCGGGCGTCGCGCCCTCCGTCGCGACGGTGTCGACGAGTACGCGCGTGATCGCGCCGGTGCCGTGGGAGCCGGCGAGGATGCGCACCTTGTAGTCGGCGAGCTCGAACGTGTCGACGTCGGGGTAGCCGGCGCGCAGGCCGGACCGTAGCGCGTTGTCGAGGGCGTTGACTGGTCCGTTGCCTTCCGCCGTGGAGATCACGCGTTCACCCCGTACCCGCAATTTGACCGTGGCCTCGCCGACCACCTCGCCGTCGGCGCGGTGTTCGACGATCACGCGGTAGGACTCGAGATGGAACGGCGCGACGACGCCGCCCGGCAGGGCCGAACGCACCAGCAACTCGAACGACGCGTCGGCCGCCTCGAACGACCACCCGGCGGCCTCCAGATCCTTCACCGAGTTCGTCACGCTGGACAACGCGTCCGGGTGGTCCGACAGGTCGAGACCGAGCTCCCGCGACTTGAGCTCGATGCTCGCCCGGCCGGCCATCTCGGTGACGAGGATCTTCATATCGTTGCCGACGACCGCGGGCTCGATGTGGTTGTAGAGCAGCGGGTCGACCTTGATCGCGCTCGCGTGCAGCCCCGCCTTGTGAGCGAAGGCGGCAGCCCCGACGTAAGCCTGGTGGGTGTCGGGGGCGAGGTTCGCGATCTCGGCGATCGCGTGCGAGACGCGTACGGCCTGGGGTAGGCAGCCGTCCGGCAGCACACGCATGCCGAGCTTCAATTCGAGATTCGCGACGACGGCAAACAGGTCGGCGTTGCCGGGCCGCTCGCCGTAGCCGTTGGCTGTGCACTGCACCTGGGAAACGCCGGCCTCGACCGCCGCGATCGTGTTGGCGACCGCGCACGATGTGTCGTTCTGGCAATGGATGCCGAGGTCGACCAGGCCGGCGACGTCGGCCGGCAGCCGGTCCCGCAGCGCGCCGATCGCGGTGCCGATCCACGACGGCACCATTCCGCCGTTGGTGTCGCAGAGCACGACGACCTCGGCGCCGGCTCGGGCCGCCGCCGCGACGACCTGAGCCCCGTAATCCGGGTCGAACCGGAAGCCGTCGAAGAAGTGCTCGCAGTCGACCATCACGCGGCGTCCCTCGGATCGTAGATGCGTGACGGTGTCGTGGATCATCGCAAGGTTCTCGTCGGCCGACGTCCGCAGCGCGCGCTCCACGTGGCGGATGTCGGACTTGGCGACGAGGCACACCACGGGCGTCTCGGCCGCGAGCAACGCGCGGACCTGGCCGTCGGTGCGGACGTCGACGCCGGCCTTGCGGGTCGACCCGAAGGCGACAAGATCGGCGTGGGCCAGGTTCAACTCCTTGCGGGCACGGGCGAAGAACTCCGTGTCCTTCGGCATCGCGCCCGGCCAACCACCTTCGATGAACGCGACACCGAATTCGTCGAGCAGGCGCGCGATCGCGAGCTTGTCCGCGACCGAATACGTAAGGCCTTCACGCTGTGCCCCGTCGCGGAGCGTAGTATCGAACACCTTGACCGTCATCGGGTGCTTCCCTTCGCCAGTGTCTATTGGTCTCCGCCCGACCTCGCCGCGCCCAGCCTCGCCCACCGGCGCGGCCGCAAACAAAAAGACCCCCCGCGGATGCGGGAGGTCTGCGCGCGCAGGTCGGAAAGCTGCGCGCGCTAGTCGATAATCGCGAGTACGGCGAGGACCGATGTCACGCCTCGTAGTCTGGCACACACGTCCGTTGTCTGGAAGCGCAGGTCCACATGCTGGACCGAGGTATCCGGACACGGACCGTAGCTCGGCGTTCGTCGCGTCCTATCCGGCGTGGGTAGAGTGATGGCGTGGCCGGGGACCCGAACGATGGCGCAGCATGGCAACGCCTCGCAGCGACGACATTTGCCTCCCTCGACAACTTCCGCGACGTCGGCGGTGCCGCAGCCGTCGACGGCCGGCACGTACGGACCGGACGGCTCTTTCGATCGGACACTCTGACGAAGCTCAGCGCCAGCGACGCGGACGCGTTCGAGCGGCTCGGCATCCGTACGGTGATCGACCTGCGCCGCCCGACCGAGGTCGAGGAGTTCGGCCGGATCGCCGACGCGGTCGATCGCCGATACATCAACATCTCGCCGCAGCACCGGCTGTGGGACGGCACGCCGTACGACGAAGTTGCCGGCCCGTCGCGATTCCTCGCCGACCGGTATCACGAGCTGACCCACGAGGGCGCCACCGACATCGGCGAGGTGATCGCCACGCTCGCCGAGGCGACGACCGACCCAACCCTCGTGCACTGCTTCGCCGGCAAGGACCGCACCGGCGTGGTCATCGCGCTCACGCTCGCGATCGTGGGCGTCGGAGTCGACGCGATCGCCGACGACTATGCGCTGTCCAACGATTGGGCCGAGCGATTCGTCGACACCGACGACAATCTCGCTCGACACTGGGTCTTCGCGCCGCGCGAGGCAATGACCGTATTCCTGGCCGAACTCGTCGACGCCTACGGCTCGGTCGAGGGCTACCTCGCCACGACCGGCGTCGGCCTGAAGGAATTCGACGCACTGCGCGGCAACCTGCTGGTTTAACGCGCATCGCACCGTACCCGGGAATGTGACCGCGGCGCCGGCCGAAGTGGCCGACGCCGCGGATGTGGCAACGGAGCCTAGGCGATCTTGTGCATCCAGCCGTGCCTGTCGGCACGCTTGCCCCGCTGGATGTCGAGCAATTCGTCGCGCAGACTCTGGCCGAAATCCCCGCCCCGCACCGTGAATTCGCCATCGCGACCGCGCACGACGCCGACTGGCGTGATGACCGCCGCCGTCCCGCACGCGAACGCCTCCGAGAGCCGCCCGGTCGCCGCGTCGGCGCGCCACTCGTCCATGGAGTACGGCCGCTCGTCGGTCGTGATGCCGCGCTCGGCGGCGAGTCTGATGATCGAGTCGCGCGTGATGCCGGGCAGGATCGTTCCGGTCAACGGCGGAGTCACCATCGTGTTGTCGTCCATGACGAAGAACAGGTTCATGCCGCCGAGTTCGTCGACGTAGCGCCGCTCCGCCGTGTCGAGGTAGACCACCTGGTCGCAGCCGTGCCGGATCGCCTCGGCCTGCGCCGAGAGCCCGGCCGCGTAATTCCCGCCGCACTTGGCGGCGCCGGTGCCGCCGGGCGCCGCGCGGGTGAACTCCTCGGAGACCCAGATCGTGATGGGCTTGACGCCGCCCTTGAAGTACGCGCCGGCGGGCGACGCGATGACCATGTACGTGTATTCGGCCGAGGGCTTGACGCCGAGGAAGACCTCGGAGGCGAACATGAACGGCCGCAGGTAGAGGCTCGCGTCCTCGCCCGGCGGGATCCACTCGCGATCGATCGTGACCAGCTCGGTCAGCGAGTCGATGAACAACTGCTCGGGCAGCTCGGCCATCGCCATGCGCGCGGCCGATTGCTGGAAGCGCCGGGCGTTGGCGGCCGGCCGGAACATCGCGATCCCGCCGTCGGCCTGCTTGTAGGCCTTCAGCCCCTCGAATATCTCCTGCGCGTAGTGCAGCACCGCGGTGGCCGGATCGATCGTGATCGGGCCGCGCGGCTCGACGTGTGCGTCGTACCAGCCCTTCGACTCCGCATAGCGGATAGTGACCATATGGTCGGTGAAGACGCGACCAAAGCCGGGGTTGGCCAGCATGCCGGCGCGTTCAGTGGCGGATACGGGCGCCGGGTTCGGACGAATCTCGAAATCGAGGGTGTCACCGCCACTCATCGCTTTGACCTCCGTGTCACATCGTGGGAAACCCTGGTGGATGAAACTTACCCGTCCACATCGCGTTACGCGATGCGAGCACGCTCGGCCAGGCGGCGCCCACGATGCGTGAGATCAACTCGCGGCGGCGGCCAAGCGGTCTCCGACCTCGGCGGTGCGCAGCGGCGCGCCCGGCGTGCGGGCAGCAAGATCCGCGGCGACCGCCCCGGTTACTCGATCGGCCGCGGCGGGATGTCCGAGGTGTTCGAGCAGCAGAGCGACCGAGAGTACGGCCGCGGTCGGGTCGGCGACGCCGCGGCCGGCGATATCCGGCGCGGAACCGTGGACCGGCTCGAACATCGACGGGAACGTGCGATCGGGATTGATGTTGCCGCTGGCGGCCAGGCCGATGCCCCCGGTGACGGCGGCGGCGACGTCGGTGAGGATGTCGCCGAACAAGTTGTCAGTGACCACGACGTCGTAGCGTTGCGGATCCGACACGAGGAACATCGCGGCCGCGTCGACGTGCTGATATTCCGTCTTCACGTCGGGGAAATCGGCGGCGACCTGGGCAAACGTACGGGTCCAGAGGTCACCGGCGTACGTCAGCACGTTCGACTTGTGGACCATGGTCACCTTGCGCCGTTCCCGCGCCATCGCCCGGCGGAACGCGTCGCGGATCACGCGCTCCACGCCGTACCGCGTATTCAGGCTCTCCTCGGTCGCGATCTCGGCCGGCGTGTCCTTGCGCAGTAGCCCACCGGCACCGGCGTAGAGACCTTCGGTGCCTTCCCGGATCACGAGCATGTCGATCTCGCCGGGCTTAACGTTCGCGAGGGGGCTGGCCGTGCCGGGCCACAGGCGCGACGGGCGCAGGTTGACGTAGTGGTCGAAGGCGAACCTGAGTTTCAGCAACAGGCCGCGTTCCAGGATGCCCGGTGGCACGGCCGGGTCACCGACCGCGCCCAGCAGGATCCCGTCGTGGCCGGCCAGCTCGGCCTGCACCGAGGCGGGCAACACCTCGCCGGTGCGGTGATAGCGCGCCGCACCCAGGTCGTAGTCGGTGAGCTCGACCCCGGGGAGCACCGCGCTCAACACCTTCGTTGCCTCGGCGGTGACCTCAGGTCCGATGCCATCGCCGCCGATCACCGCGATGTGTGCCACGATCACGCTCCTCGTCGTCGCCGACATGCTCCGCCCTATTGTCACCCCCGGCGGAGGCCACCCAACGAACGTTAAGGCACCGTCCTATCTAACGAAACTCATGTCTCATATGGTGATCGGGATCTGACCGGATCGACGGTCACCGCGTCCGAACACGGCTGCGCCCCGCCCGGGGGCTGGGCGGGGCGCAGGGTCTCGTGAGTTGTTGAAGTCGGTTGCGAATTAGTGGTGGTTGGGTCCGTCGTCTACGCCGCCACCGTGGCCGCCGTCGCCGC
>DATCXD010000573.1:0-7911 GCA_036566005.1 Micromonosporaceae bacterium
AGCCGTTGGGTGCCGAGCCGTTGGGTGCCGAGCCGTTTGACGCGGCGGCGGAGGATGGCGCGGTGATGGATGGGACGGCGGTTGGCATGATGCCGGGCGACGCGCCCGTCCCCGACGCGCCGCCGCAGGTGCCGAACGCCGATGCGACCCACGATCGGTGGCAGCAGATCCAGCTCGGCTTCATCGACGACCCGCGCGGCTCCGTCGAGTCGGCCCGGAGTCTGGTCGTGGAGGCGGTGGAGGCCCGGATCTCGGCGCTGCGCGACCGGCAGACGGCACTCGACGGTTGGCAGAGCGAAGCGACGCCGGACACCGAGGTCCTCCGGGCCGCGATCCAGGGCTACCGCGACATGCTCCACTCGTTGACCGACACACCGTAGGATCGCGACACGCCAGGACGTCACGGTCCCACCGCCGTTCGCGGCGATCGGACCGTGACGCTTTCTGGCACTGATCTCATGCCCGTACCGGTCACCACCGCGCGTGACGGCGCGGGCCGTCAGCGCCGCCGTTCGGAGCGTTGCTTGCAGGCGACCAGGTGGTCGCGGCGGGGAAGAGATCGAGACGCTCGGCCGGATGGACTCGGCGCATGATTCGCCGACACCGTACGCGCTTTCCGAGTCGTCGCTCAACATCGGTGGCGTCGTCAGGCGACAGCGCCGGAGTCGCGTAGCGCGGCAATCGCCGCCGCGTCGCGACCGATCGCGCCCAGGATCTCGTCGGTGTGCTCGCCCGGGTGCGCCGGCGGGCGTTGGATCGCGCCCGGTGTCTCGGAGAATCTCGGCGCCGGAGCCGGCTGCGTCACCCCGGCGTAGGAGACGAACGCCTGCCGTGCCGCCATGTGCGGATGCGCCGGCGCTTCATCCCAGTCGAGCACGGGGGAAACGCACGCATCGCTGTCGCCGAGCAGTTCGACCCATTCATCGCGGGTACGCATCGCGAACAGCGCGGCCCAATCGGCCCGGGCGGCCGGCCAGGTGTCCGGGTCGAGCCGAGCCGCCGGGTCGCCGGCCGGACCGTCGTATCCCGCGCGCTCCACGAGTTCGGCGTAGAACCGCGGTTCGAGCGCGCCGACCGCGACGTACCTCCCGTCGGCGCAGGCGTACGTGTCGTAGAAGGGAGCCGCGCCGTCGAGCAGGTTCGCGCCGCGCTCGTCACGCCACAGGCCCAGCTCTCGGAGGCCGCGGATCGCCGTGGTGAGCGTCGCGACGCCGTCCACGATGGCGGCGTCGACCACCTGTCCCGGACCACCGGCGCGGGTCCCGAGCAGCGCGCACACGATGCCGAACGCGAGGAACATGCCACCACCGCCGAAGTCGCCGACGAGGTTCATCGGCGGCACCGGTCGCTCGCCCGGCCGCCCGATCCCGTGCAAGGCGCCCGTCAACGCCAGGTAGTCGATGTCATGTCCGGCGTACGGCGCCAGCGGTCCGCTCTGGCCCCAGCCGGTCATCCGGCCGTACACGATGTGGGGGTTGGCCGCGAGGCACTCGGTGGGGCCGAGGCCGAGTCGCTCGGCAACGCCCGGCCGAAATCCTTCGATCAGCGCATCGGCGCGGGCGACGAGATCCAGCACGACGGCGCGGCCATCGGGGTGCTTCAGGTCGACGCCGACCGATCGCCGCCCGCGGTTGAGGAGGTCCGGATGCGGCGCACCGAACGACGACGGGTCGACGGCCGACGCCCGGTCCACGCGGATGACGTCGGCGCCCATGTCGGCGAGCATCATCGCGGTGAACGGCCCAGGACCGATGCCGGCCAACTCGACGACGCGTACGCCGGCGAGCGGCCCCGAAGGAGTAGAGCGAGTCACCCGGTCACGGTAGCCGGTCGCGGCCGGCTACCGTGTCACCGCCGGAGGTCACCCGCGTCCGGTGCCGGCCCGCTCCACCAGCACGACCAGTCGCTCCGTTTCGTACCCGACCAGGCCGACGTCGATCTGCGTGCCGGCGAGCACGGCGAGGCACGCGCCGGTGCCGGCCGCGGTCACGAACAGGAATCCGGAGTCAAGCTCGATGACGGTCCGGAGTACGGTCCCGTTGCCGATATGCCGGCCGGCACCCCGGGCGAGCCCGTTGAGTCCGGACGCGACGGCGGCCAGATGCTCGGCGTCGTCGCGGGCCAGACCACCCGACGTGGCAACCAGCAGACCATCCGACGACAGCACGATGGCATGGAGCACACCGTCGACGTGACGGACGAGCGCATCGAGCAGTTCGGTCAGGTTCACCGGCGTCGCCGTTCGGCTAGTCGTCGCAACCACCGCCGCGGAAATCGGACGGTGCTGATCGCTGGTCGGGCTGGTGGTGCGCGATCGGCGACGGTAGCGGGGGACGGCAGGGGAGACCGGTCGCGCGCGGTCGGCACCGACCGGTTTGCGCGCGGACACGTAGCGTGAGGATCATCGCGGAGTTTTGTAACAGCCTTCGTACGAGGAATGTCGCACGCCCAGTGCGATCAAACCGACCGGCCAGTCGACTTCGGACGAACGGTCGCCGGCAAATGGCCAGGCCATGGTGGGTCCACCCCCGACCGAGAGCGGAGATCAGTCCGCCCCGTCCGGCTCCGCCGAGACCGCGGTCGACAGGCCGGCCAGTTCGGTCACGTCGATGCGACCCAGCGCGTCGCGCAATGCGACGATCAACGTACGCGTCTGGGCCAGCGAGAGGTCGGCTCGAATCCGCTCATTCGACACGTGGTTGCCGAGGATGAGCTCGACGTACACGATTGCCGGTTCGTAGGCCGTTTCCCGCTGCTCCCACACCCGTACGCTGGCCCGCACGTCGGAGGTGGCGTCGCTGCGGATGACGAACGGTCGAGATGTGTGCGCGCCGCCGAGCGCGTATTCGCAGCGGGCCGGCGCACACCATCGCGGATGCCATTGCGATGCGATCCCCACACCCGGCCCCCACAACGGTTGAGGAATCTCGATATGCCGATCACGCCGCGAGATGCAAGGGGAACCTCGCCGTGTCCCGTCGCTCGCGATCATGCCTCCCGGCGAGCGTACCGTCGGCCGTACCCGGCGGTTGGGCGTTTGCCGGCATCCTCGGTCTGTTCCACCGGGGTCACACCGGGACGCCGGTAGACCGCGATCGCGATGGCCAAGCCGGCCAGCAGCGCCGCGCCGTGGATGTTGCGTACGGCGCACAGCAGCACGCCGACGGCGACGACGTATGCGACGGCACACTGGCGGGCGTACCGGCGCTCCCAAGCTCTGGGGGTGTTGGACGCCGCGGCCGCGACCAGGCCGACGATGCCAATCGGGAAGATCCATGTCGCGAGCAGCGCACCGATCCACAGCAGCATCACAAACGGCCCGAACGGCGCCATCCGCGGGTCACGTCGCCACAGCGCGATGGCGATCAGCGCGGCGAGCCCACAGATGGCGACCGAGTTGCCGCCGCCGGTGGGTTGCCACGCGTAGCCGACCGCCTCGCCGACCGCGGCGGCACCGAGGTAGGCGACGAGCCAGGCCCACCGCGCCGCGATCTGTTCGGCGGCGACGCCGACGACAACCAGAAAGAGCAGGTTGGAGATCGTGCCCGCGACGCCGCCGTCCTGCACGAGCAGCGAGGTGCCGGAGCGCCACCAGTCGCCGTGTCGTACGGCCGGCGTCCGTTCGAGGTGGGTGAGGATCGTCGGCGCCGCGAACTGTGCCACGTTGACCGTCGCGGTCACCCCGAACACGACCGCGGTGAGCACCGGCCAGCGCCGCAATCCGATCTTCGCGAGCACCTCGCGCCTCCCTACACCGTGTGGTCGATTGACGCTTCGAGTCTGTCCATCGGCGGCCGTCGAGACCGGGCGCCCGATCCACTTTCCGGCAGGACGAATGTCACCGCGGCCGATCGGTCCGCGCAGGCTCCGGTCGCCCGTGGACCCGGTGTCAGGACACTGTCAGCGTTCCGCCGACCGTCAGCTGCTGTCGCCGGCCGTTGCCCAGGATCCACGCCGACTGGTGTCCGGCGACCGTGAACACGTCCGGGCCGCCGACCAGGGCGGTCTCCTCGTCCACCCCGACCAGGGTGACACCGGCCGGCGGCCGGAACACGGGACGCGTCAACAGATCCGGCATCCAACCGAGCATCTTGTCGAAGTGCGGAAGCACGCGCAGCGTCGGCAGCAGACCGAGACCCGGTCGCCCGCCACGGTTGGGATGCCGCAGATCGGGCACGTGATCGGCCATTGCCATGGCTCCGGCGCTGCAGCCGGCGAGCGCGGCGCCGCGCTCCCAAGCATCGACGATTGCCCGCCAGAGTGCGGTGTCCCGCAGCGTGTCCGCGAGGACTGTAGGGCTACCGCCGGACAGATAGATCAGGCCCGCGTCGGCGACCTGCGCGGCGACCGCCGGGTCGTCGGCCTCCGCGCGGTTCATCACCACCAGCGGTACGGCCTCGACGCCGAGCCGCTCCGCCTGCGCACGACCGAGATCGACCCAATACCGAAGGCGATCGGCGCCCTCGGGCGCGGCCGCCGTCGGAATCTGGACGTACTTCGGCGGCCGGCCGGCGATCAGCGACCGCTCGACCTCCAGCATCGACGGGAGGTATTCGCCCGATCCGACGAGAGCGAGTGGCCCGTGATCCATGTTCCGCAGCATAGGGCGCAACGTCCGGCGAGGGCACACGCCGTACCCTCGATCGCGATGAGCTCGCAGACCAGCGTCGCCGTGGGCGGCGCGGATGGATATCACGTCGTGATCGGCCGTGACCTTCTCGGCCGGGTTCCGGCGATGGTGGCTGGGGCGGCCCGGGTGGCGGTCGTGTCGTCGGCACCGCTGGCCGGCGTCGCGGCCCGGATCTGTGACCAGCTGTCCGGCGCCGGCGTCGAGCCGCTGCCGATAGAGGTTCCGGATGCCGAGGCCGGCAAATCGATCGATGTCGCGGCCCGATGCTGGGACCGGCTCGGGGCGGCCGGGTTCACCCGTACCGACGCGGTCGTCGGGGTCGGCGGCGGCGCCGTGACCGACCTCGCCGGCTTCGTCGCCGCGTGCTGGCTCCGGGGCGTACGCGTCGTCCAGGTGCCGACGTCGCTGCTCGGCATGGTCGACGCCGCCGTCGGCGGGAAGACCGGCGTCAACACCGCCGCCGGCAAGAACCTTGTCGGCGCGTTCCATCCGCCCGCCGGCGTCGTGTGCGACCTGTCTGTGCTGGCGTCGTTGCCGGCGCGGGACTTCAGGGCCGGGCTGGCCGAGGTCGTCAAATGCGGTTTCATCGCCGACCCGGAGATCCTCACCCGGATCGAGTCGGACCCGGCGGCCGCGCGGGATCCGGGCACGGACACGGTCCGCGATCTCGTGGAGCGGGCCGTCCGCGTGAAGGCCGATGTGGTCAGCGCCGACCTTCGCGAGTCCGGACTTCGCGAGATCCTCAACTACGGCCACACGCTCGGTCACGCGATCGAGAAACGCGAGCGGTACGCGTGGCGGCATGGCGACGCGATCTCGGTCGGCCTCGTCTATGCCGCAGAGTTGGGGCGGCTAGCCGGTCGGCTGGACGATGCAACGGCGACGCGACACCGGGACGTGCTGTCCCTGCTCGGCCTGCCGGTGCGCTACGCCGCCGATGCGTGGCCCGATCTCCGCGCGGCGATGCGGGTGGACAAGAAAACTCGCGGTTCGACGCTGCGCTTTGTCGTGCTGGACGGCCTCGCCCGGCCGGGCATCCTGGCCGATCCGGCCGACGATCTCCTTCGCGCGGCGTACGCGGCCGTCGCGGCTTGACGGGTTGGGTTTTGGATCGGCCCGGGTCAATGCGAACCAGGCCGCTGCTCGCCGAGTCCGCAGTCGACCAGTCGTCGCCAGCGGCTACCGACTCGTCATGCATCGCGGTACCTGCTGCGATCGCGGCGGTGACGATGCCGCTGTGGGGGCATGGGGATGCGGCTGGTCGACGATCGTGCGAACCTACGATATTGCGCTGCGGCCCCGCGCGCCGCCGATGTGCGTCTCGATCTGCTGCGCCGCTGCTTGTAGCGGCAGCAGGTGTGCCTGCAAGGTGCGCGTCGTGAGGCGCGTCGCCGGACCCGCCACGGCCAGGGAGCCGACGGCGGCGCCGGTGTAGTCGCGCAGGGAAACCGCGAGGGAGCACAAGCCGACTTCGCGCTCCTGCCAGCAGGTCGCATAGCCGTTCTGGCGAACCTGTGCGATCTCCTGCCGCAGCACTGATGGATCGGTGATCGTGGTTCGGGTGAGCCGGGGTAGCGGCTGGCTGATGACCCGGTTGAACAGTTCCGGGTCACCGGCGAACGCGAGGAGCACCTTGCCGGAAGCGGTGGCGTGCAGGGGGCTGCGCCGTCCGGCATTCGCCGACATCCGCAGACCGTTTGGCGCGTCGCCTCGGTCCAGGTAGAGGACGGCGTCCTCGTCGAGGATGCCCAGCAGCACCGATTCGGCGGTCTGTTCGGCGAGCCTATCCAGGTAAGGTCGCGCGACCCGGAGCAGGTCGACGCCGTGAACCACATTCGTGCCCAGTTCGTACAAGGCCCAGCTGAGGCGATACAGCGCGGACGAAGGTTCGCGCATAACGAAACGCCGCGCTTCTAGCGTGGCGAGCAGATGGTGGACGGCCGCCTTGCTCAAACCGGTGCGCCGGGCGATGTCGCTCACGCCGATCGCCCGGCCGCTCGCGGCTATCACGTCTAGAACGTCGATGGCGTGCTCGACGGCGCGTACCCGTCGTGATGTGCGTGGTGATGTGACGCCTGGCGCCGCGCCTGGCTCGCTACTGGTCGTCATCGACACTTCCTTTGGGTGCGCGTTAGCTATGGCCAAACGCAGTTTACGAATGCCCGTCTCAGATAGCCAGTGCCAAAACATCGTTTGGCAGGACCAAATGATGTTCGCGACAAGGAAATGAGCACCCTAGGATCACCCGCAACAACCCCCAGAGGCACCCCCGCCTGACCTGTGAGCCCTGACTCGGAAAACGAGGTAACACATGCGGAAAGCCCTAATCGGCCTGCTCGGCATCGCCCTCGGTGGCGCCCTGGCCCTCACTGCCTGCAGCACAAACGAGCCCTCGAAGGCGAACGCCAATGACGGCGCGAATGCCACAAAGGCCTTCAAGATCGGCTTGCTACTGCCGGAGACCACGACCCCTCGGTACGAAACGAAGGACAAGCCGTACTTCACTGAAGCGCTCAAGAACATCTGTCCCTCATGCGAATTGCTGTACGCGAACGGAAACTCAGACGCCGCTACGCAGCAGGATCAGGCGCAGTCGATGTTGACCCAGGGCGCTAACGTCCTCGTGGTCGACCCGTGGGACGGGGTGGCCGCCGCGTCGATCGTCAACGCCGCCAAGGCCAAGAACGTGCCGGTCGTCGCATACGACCGTCTGATCAAGAGCCCCGACCTCACGTACGTCATCTCGAACAACTACCTCAAGGTCGGGGAGTTGCAGGGTCAGGCCATTCTCGACAAGCTCAAGGCGGACGGCGTGTCACCCGACAAGGGCGGCATCATCATGATCAACGGTGCGACCACCGACAACAACGCGGGCAACATCAAGAAGGGCGCCCACAGCGTCATCGACAAGAGCGGCTACAAGGTCTTGTCCGAGACCGACACGTGGGACCCGGCCGAGGCGCAAACCTGGGTCTCCGGTCAACTGACCCGCTTCGGCGCTGACAAGATCATCGCCGTCTACTCGGCGAACGACAACAACGCCGGCTCAGCGATCTCCGCGTTCAAGGCCGTGGGTGTCGACAAGATGCCGCCGATGTCTGGCCTGGACGCCTCGGTGCAGGGTCTGCAGCACATCGTCGCCGGCCAGCAGGTGATGACGACCTACAACCCGTTCCGCCAGGAAGCGAAGATCGCGGCTGAGGTCGCCTACGCCTTGGCGCAGGGCAAGACGCCGCCGTCCGACGCCACGGTCGACGGCCACCCGGCATCGCTGAACGAGC
>DATCXD010000596.1:0-2264 GCA_036566005.1 Micromonosporaceae bacterium
CGCCGATGCCGACGCTCAGCGATCTTCCAGCCTTTTCAGCCCTCCGCAGCCCCGATCCGGGTCGGCCAGCGCGCGGCAAACCGACCGACCGCACCGCCGCACTCGGGCCCTCGGAAGTGCCCGTCCGGCATCCGGGTATCACGCTCGCGGAACCACCCGCGGCAAGTCCGGCAATCGCCTTCCGTACGGGCGGTCCCGCCCTAGTCTCGGAAGTGACCTGGTGTGGCGCCGTGTCTCGCGGCGAGGGTAGGAGTATCGATGCATGGTTTGCGCCTTGCGTCCGTGGTCGCCATCTCATTCGGTGCCGCCGCGGCGGGAATCCTGACACCGACCGCCGCGTCGGCAGCGACCGCGTCCGCGATGCCGAAGTTCGTCGCCAGCGGCGCCAAGTCCACGTTCCGCGTGCACTGCACGGGTTCGCCGGAGTCGGCCAGCCTCACCGGCACCGACCTCGGGCTGCCCAGCGACATCGCCATGGCACGGACGAGCACCGGCCGCTTCGCGCTCACCTTGCGCATTCCGAAGGACACGCTGCCCGGCTCGTACGACGTGAACATGCAGTGCTCCAACGGTGACTTCGGTACCGCGTCGATCCGGGTTTCGCCGCGCGGCGGAGCGAACACCGGTGACGGCTCCGCGTCCGGCCTCGATATGACGACGGCTATCGTCGGCGGCGGCGCCGTCGCGCTCGCGGCCGTGGGCGGCGCCATCCTGCTCGGTCGACGGCAGAATCTGGACCCGGGCAGCTGACATGTCCGACGTGGGGCCGACCACGACCCGAGGTTCACCCGTTGCTCCGCCGCCGAACTATCCGCGGCAGGCGCACGGCTTCCCCTACATCGGTAAGCGCCGCTACTGCGCGTTTCCGAAACGAGCGGCCGCGGCTTGGGTATTCGCGATCGTGGCGTTCTTCGGCGGCGGCGTGCTACTCGCCACGTACGCCGGCTCCACGCCGAAACCGACGACCCCGGGCGCGGACGCGCTGCCGGCCGAACCGACTCAGCGACCGCCACCGAGAGGCAGCGAGCCGCTACCCCGATCCGTACCGGTGAGCATCGACATCTCTTCGATCAACGTGCACGCACCGGTCGGGTCGCTCGGCACCGCCCCCGATGGCACCGTGGAGGTGCCGCCGCTGAACAAACCGAACCTCACCGGTTGGTATAGCGGCAGCGTCACGCCGGGACAGACCGGCAACGCGGTCATTCTCGGCCATGTGGATTCCTACACCGTCGGCGCCGCGGTCTTCTACCACCTTGGCGATCTGAAGCCAGGTGATCTCGTCTACGTGACCCGTACGGACCGATCGGTCGCCGTCTTCCGCGTGTACGGCGTCGCAAGCTTCGCCAAGGCCAAGTTCCCGACCACGCTCGTCTACGGCCCGAACACGAAACCCGAACTCCGGCTCGTCACCTGCGGCGGGGTCTACAACCCACAGCGCCACGAGTACGTCAAAAACGTGGTCGCGGAGGCCACCATGGTGTCGTCGGGACCCGTGTAGCCCTCGTGCCGAGCCGCCGTTCCGGAGCGCCGGTTTCGTGCGCCGACGCCCCGCTGGCGGGAGCGCGACGCCCGCTGGCGGACGGCCACACAGCCCATCCCGGTCAGTTGCCGCCGGCGATCCCCGTCGTGGGCGACAATGCCCTGGTGAACGATGCTCCGGTGAACGATGCCCTCGTGAACGAGATTGCCGTGACCGTGGTCGGCCCGGACCGGCCCGGCATCGTGGCCGAGGTGTCCGGTGCCCTCGCGGATCTCGGCCTGAACCTGACCGACTCGACCATGACCTTGTTGCGCGGGCACTTCGCGATGATGCTCGTCTGCACATCCGAGGCCGGGCCGACGCAGGTCAGCGCGGCCGACGTCAACGCCGCGCTCGCGCCGCTGACCGATCAGGGGCATCTCGTCGCGGTCGCCCGCCCACTCCTCGATGAGCCGGTGGACTGGCCGGACGAGTCGGAGTCGATCGAGCTCCCGAACACGTACACCCTGGTCGTGCACGGCGCGGACCGATTGGGCATCGTGGCCGCGATGACCGCCGTGCTGGCGCGGGCCGGCGGCAACATCACCGATCTCACCACGCGCCTGGCCGGCGCGCTCTACCTGCTCACGGCCGAGGTCGATCTGCCGCCCGGCACCGACGACGGCGCGCTCGCCGCGGATCTTCAGGCCGAGGCCGAACGTCTCGGCGTCGTCGCCAACCTCACGGCCGCCGAGGCGGACATGTTGTGACGGGTACGGAACCACCCGCGTCGGCCGGCGAC
>DATCXD010000599.1:0-2060 GCA_036566005.1 Micromonosporaceae bacterium
CCGGCCTACGGTGTCCGGTCCCGGTCATCGTGCATCGCAGCGTCGGCGTGCCCGGATGGGTCAACGCCGGCGACGTGGTCATCGCGGTGAGCGCGTCGGGTCGCAGCCCGGAGGCCCTGGGCGCAGCCGAGGCGGCGGCCCGTCGCGGTGCTCGTCTGGTCGCGGTCGGGCCACCGGACACCCTGCTGCAGTCGGTCGCGGAGGGGGCCCGGGCTCCGTTCATCCCGGTGCCCCGGCGCGCTCCAGCGCGCGCCAGCATCTGGTCGCTCACGGTGCCGGTGTTGCTGGTCGCCCGTACTATCGGGTTGGTCAAGGTCAATGAGGCCGACCTGGCGGAGACGGCGGCGCGGTTGGACGCGGACGCCGAGAGGTGTCGCCCGACGGCCGAATCTTTTGTAAACCCGGCCAAGTCGCTCGCGCTCGATCTGGCCGGCTCGATCCCGATCGTCTGGGGGTCCTCGCCCCTGGCCACGGTCGCGGCCCATCGATTCGCCGACACCCTGTCGTCCAATGCGCGCTATCCGGCGGTGGGCGGCAGCCTGGGCGATGCCGGGCGAGGCCGCGTCGGCCTGCTCGACGGCGTCTTCGGTGCGCTGACCGAGACCGGCCGCGACATCTTCGCCGATCGGGATGAAAGCGATGACACGGGGGCGGCCCGGCTGCGGATCGTGCTGCTCCGCGACGGCGGCCTGGCCGACGATCTCCGCGACGACAACGAGCCGGCCGCGGTCGAGGAGCGCCGGGCTGAGGCCCTCCTGTCGGCGGCCGAACAGCGGGGGATCCGGATCAGCGTGCTGACGGCCGAGGGCGGATCCGCGCTGGAACGGCTCGCTTCGCTGGTGGCGGTGCCCGACTTCACCTCCGTCTACCTCGCGATGGCGCACGGTCTCGACCCGATGGCGGTCCCGGCCGTCGAGGAGTTGAAGGAGCGGACGGGCGAATGAGCGAGCGCCACCGAGTGAGCGTGGGCGCACCGCGAGGGCGGGTATGAGCGCTTCCGGCGGGACCCGGGCGGTCATAGCGGCGCTTCTCGCGAATCTCGGCATCGCGGTGACCAAGTTCGTGGCGTTCGGGCTCACCGGCTCGTCGTCGATGCTGGCCGAGGGCATCCACTCGGTCGCCGACTCCGGCAACCAGGTGCTGCTTCTCGTCGGTGGCAAGCGATCGAGGCGTGCCCCGACCCAGCAGCATCCGTTTGGCTACGGACGCGAGCGCTACATCTACGCGTTCATTGTGTCGATCGTGCTGTTCAGCGTCGGCGGTCTGTTCGCGTTGTACGAGGGCGTCCACAAGGTCCAGCATCCCGAGCCGATCGACAAGTGGCAGTGGGTGCCGCTGGCGGTGCTCGTTATCGCGATCACGCTCGAGTCGCTGTCCTTCCGTACGGCGATCGGCGAGGCCAACCATCTGCGCAGCGGGGTGGGCTGGGTGGCGTTCGTCCGGCACGCCCGGGCGCCGGAGCTTCCGGTCGTCCTCCTCGAAGACTTCGGTGCGCTCATCGGCCTGGTGTTCGCGCTGTTCGGTGTCGGCCTGACCTTGATCACCGACAACGGTGTTTGGGACGGCGTCGGAACGCTCGGCATCGGTGCGTTGCTGGTGTGTATCGCCATCGTGCTGGCGATCGAGACGAAGAGCCTGGTCATCGGCGAGGCGGCCCGGCCGGAGCAGGTCGCGGCGATCATGGCGGCGCTGGACGCGGCGCCCGGGCTCGACGGCGTCATCCACCTGCGCACCATGCACCTGGGTCCGGATGAGTTGCTCGTCGCCGCGAAGATCGCGACGGCGCCGGGCACTTCCGCCCGGGACATCGCGACCGCGATCGACGACGCCGAGGCGCGGATCCGGGCCACGGTGCCGATCGCCCGGGTGATCTACCTCGAACCCGACATCGACCGGGGTCTGAGCGCCGGCATGTCCACCGGCGGGTCGGCCGACGGGTGACGGCCGAAGGTCGGCCGGCGAGTGATCGCCACTTAGGCACTGCGGCGCCCGATCATGGGGTTGTCGCTGCTATCCGCGGGGGGTTAGGCACAACAACCCAAAGATCGCCGGGCTGTCGC
>DATCXD010000601.1:0-13291 GCA_036566005.1 Micromonosporaceae bacterium
GCGGCCGTCATCGCCACCGGCGGCGTGCTGGCCGCGGTGACGTTGGCGGCCCGCCAGCGACCCGGCTCCGTGACGCCGAGCGACCCGCAGCTTCCCATCGCGTCCCTCTCACCCGGGTCGCTCGTCCAGTCGACCGCGCCGACCGCGAGCAGTGGCGCGGTGATCGCTGGCACCGTGCTCTGGACCGCAAGCTCGGGCGCCGGCCCTCTCGCCACGCAGCCGCAGAACCTCCCGGGCGGCCAGCGAGTGCTGGTCAGCCCGGGCGGCGTGATCGTTGCGCTGCAAAGTCAGAACCGAGAGGTCGTCGCGCTGAACGCGACCGGCCGGAAGCTATGGTCGAAGTCCCAGGTCTCCTCCGACGCCGCAATGTGGCTGTGGGGCAGCGGCATCCTGGTCTCCGACGGTGCCTGGCTCGCCCTGTATGACCTGGCCGGCGAGCAGAAATTCCGCGTGCAGCCAGCGTCACTCGCTAGCAAGGCCATCGGCCGCAGCCACGGCGTCCTGCGGGTCACCGGCCTCGCCCTGAATTCGACGACCGCCTACGTCGGCCTCGGCTCAGCGATGCTCGCAATCAACCGGGCCGGCAAACCCGGGCATACCTGGCAGGTCGGCGATCGGCTGGCGGAAAAACCGGAGACGCCGACCGCAGCCTCCGCCAGGTGGGTCGTCACGCAAACCGTTGGCCTTTTGTCGTCAGTCAACGTCTACCCGGTCAAGAACGAGCTGGCGGCGTTGCAGCAGACGTATCCGCCGCTGCAGTTCAACATCGACGGCACCACCGACGCCGCGGCGGCGGCGCCGGGCACGACAACCGACCCAGCGGTCCGATTCGCCGAGGCCAGAATCGTCGATGGCTACGTCGTCGCGCGCATCGAGCGAGATGTGCGCGCATTCGCAATCGCCGACGGCAGTGCGCTCATACACGAGGTCGAGCCCGGCCCGGTGCACGCGATCGCGCCGATCAACTCGTCGATCCTTGTCGCCTCGACGTCGATCAGCAAGTACGACATCCTCAGCGGCAACCGCCAATGGCAAGCCGCGATTCCGGCCATGCGACTCGCGGTGGTGAGCCACCCCGGCCAGGCCACCGTCGTCGTTGCCGCGACCGTTGGCGGCGTGACTGGACTGGACGCGCATGGCCGCGTCCTGTGGTACGCGCACCTACCAGTGAGCCTGGCTACCGCGACCCCATCTGGCATCACGATCGGGCCACACGCCGCATACGTCACCTTCGATCCGCCCGCCGGATCGGATGCCGGTCTGCCCGACGTGGCGGCGATCGCGCTCGACGACCAGGCGCATCGCTGACGCAGTCCGGTGCCGCTAGACTGACGGCGGCGCGCAGGGTGCCCCCGTGGTCCGCGGGAAGGGCTGAGCCCACCTGACGGACGAAATCGGCGGCCGATCCGGGCGCCGCCACCGCACGTACCCGTCCTCCTTTCGGCCTGGCGACGCGGACCGCAGGCACGCGAAAGGAGGTCGCCATGGCGGCCCTGTCCCTGCCGACGAACCCGAGCCTCGAACAGATGCGCAAGCAGGCACGTGACCTGCAACGCGCGGTGCGAGCCGGCGATGACACCGCGATCGACCGTGTCGCTGCTGTGCATCCCGGCGGGCACCGCAACGATCCGGCAACCCTTCCGCTGAGCGCCGCCCAGCTCGTGGTCGCCCGGTCGTACGGGTTCCCGAGCTGGCCCCGGCTGGTGCACTACTTCGACGTGGTCGCCGTCTACGGACGACCCGGCGGCGCGACCCGGGACGGCGGCGCGACCCGGGAGGGCGCCGGCAACCCCGATGGTCCGGCGCCGGCCGTCGCCGATATCGCCGACCGCTTCTGCCGGCTCGCCTGCGTCGACTACGGCGACGACCGGCCGGAGTATCCCGCCGCGGCGCGGTCGATCCTGCACACCCGTCCCGACCTGACACGCGACCACATCTGGGCGGCAGCGGCAGCGAGCGACGTCGACGCCATGGACGGTTTGCTGGCCCGGGATCCCTCATTGTCCCGGCGGGAGGGCGGCCCGTATCGCTGGCCTCCCCTGTGCTACGTCACGTATTCCCGCCTCGACCCGGCCGTCGCGGAGTCGTCGGTGCTCGCGGTTGCCCGGGCGCTAATCGACGCTGGTGCCGATCCGAACTCCGGATATCTGTGGGGCGGCCTGCCGACGCCGTTCACGGCGCTGACCGGTGCGTTCGGCGAAGGCGAGCAGGGACCAGGTCGTACGCCCCGGCATCCACACTCGATCGCACTGGCCCGGCTGCTGCTCGATGCCGGCGCCGATCCGAACGACGGTCAGACGCTCTACAACCGGATGTTCCGCGCCGACGACGACCATCTTGAGCTGCTGCTGGCCTACGGACTCGGGCGTGGCGACGGCGGGCCGGGGATGGCTCGACTCGGGCCGGACGCTCTGGACACCCCGGGCGAGATGCTCGACAAGCAGTTGCATTGGGCGGTCGGCCATGGCTTTACCGGCCGGGTGAGACTCCTTGCCCGCCACGGCGTCGACGTCGGCCGGCCGATGCCTGACGGACGGCGCCCGATCGAGGTCGCCGCGGCCAACGGCGACGAGGCTATGGTCGCCGCCCTGGTCGACGCGGGCGCACGGCGCCCCGACCTCACCGGACGAACCGCGCTGGTCGCCGCGCTCCTGGCCGGCGACCGGGCGCGTGTCGACCGGATCCGGGCTGGTCAACCCGGGCTGCTCGACACGCTGCTCGCGGCCGAGCCGGGGCTCGTCGTGCACGCGACCGACGTCGGGCGGGCCGACGCCGTACCGCTGCTGGTCGAGCTCGGCTTCGACGTCGATGCGTTGGTCGACGGCGCTACCGCGCTGCACGCGACGGCGTGGGACGGTGACATCGCGACGGCGCGGATGCTGCTCGATCTCGGCGCGGACGCGACCCTGCGCGATGAGCGTTTCGACGCGACGCCTCAGGGCTGGGCCGAGCACGCGCACCAGGACGCATACGTGGCCTTCATATCCGAGTACGCATCTGCGCAGCGCTAGTCGACGACGGGCCCGACCGGTGGCTTGGCGTCGAGTGCGGACGGACTGCGGTGGATCTCCGGCTCCAGCGAGCGCTCGATGAAGATCGCGTGCCACAGGCAGAACACGAGGACCGTCCACACTTTGCGCGAGTTGTCCCGCTCACCGCGCTGGTGCTCGTCGAGCAGCCCGACGACGTACGGCAGATCGAGCAACTCGCCCGCGCCCGAGCCGGCGATCACGTTGCGGGCCCACTCGTACATCTCGCCGGCCAGCCACACGCGGATGGGCGTGGGGAAGCCGAGTTTGGGACGGTTCACGATGGGCGCCGGCACGATACCGTCGAGGGCCCGGCGCATCGCAAACTTCGTCGCGGCCGACTTCGCCGGCACCTTCAACTCGACCGGGATCGTCGACGCGAGGTCGAACACCGCCCGGTCGACGTACGGCAGGCGCAGTTCCAGCGAGTGCGCCATGGACATGCGGTCGGCCTTGGTCAGGATGTCCCCACGCAGCCAGGTGTAGAGGTCGATGTGCTGCATCTTCGTCACGTCGTCGAGCCCGGCGGCCTCGGCGTAGAGCGGAGCGGTCACGTCCGTGTAACGCACCGAGCCGTCGTAGTGCCGCATCACCGCCTGCTTCTGTTCCTCGGTGAAGATGCGGGCATTGCCGTAGTAGCGCTCCTCGATGGGCGTCGTGCCCCGTTCGAGGAAGCTGCGGCCCTTGACGCCCTCCGGCAGCACGGAGGCGACCTTGCGCAGGCCACGTTGCATCGAATCGGGGAGCGCGGAGACCGTCGAGAGCGACAGCGGTTCGCGGTAGAGGCCGTACCCGCCGAAGAACTCGTCGGCGCCCTCACCGGACAGCGCGACCGTCACGTGCTGCGCTGCCGTGCGGGCGAGGAAATACAACGGTACGAGGGATGGATCGGCCAGCGGGTCGTCCAGGTGCCAGACAATCGTCGGCAACGCCGAGATCACGTCGGCGGCGGTGACCCGCGTCGGCAGCAGGCGGACACCCAGATGATGGGCCGAGTCCTCGGCGACGCCGATCTCCGAGTAGCCCTCGACGGCGAACCCGACCGTGAACGTCGGGATCTCCGGGTAGACCTCGCGGGCGAAGGCCACGATCGCGGTCGAGTCGATGCCGCTGGACAGAAACGCGCCGACCGACACGTCGGCCCGCAGGTGGGCGTGGACGCTCTCGCGCAGGACGTCGCGGATGCGCCGGTAGAGCGCCGGCGGATCGTCGGTCGCGGTCGGATGGAACGCCGGCTGGTAGTAGCGCCGCGTGGCAAACGTACCGCCGGGAAGGTAGGAGAAACTCTCACCGCCGCCGACGCGGCCGATGCCGCGGTGCAGTGTCGCGGGCTCGGGCACGTACTGCAGCGTCAGGTAGTAGGACAGGCTCGCGGGGTCGATCGCCGCCTCCGCGTCGCCGTCGTCAGGCTCCGGGTAGAACGGCAGCAGTGCCTTGCGCTCACTCGCGAAATACAGGCCGTCGTCGGTCACCAGGTAGTACAACGGCTTGATGCCGTACGGATCCCGCGCGCCCCACACGATGCCGCGGTGCGTGTCGTAGATGACGACGGCGAACATGCCCCGCAGCCGGGTGGCGGCCTGCTCGCCCCAATGGTGGTACGCCGCGACGACGACCTCGGTGTCGCCCTCGGTCGCGAACGTGGCGCCGTGCCGTGCCTCGAGTTCGTCGCGCAACTCGCGATAGTTGTAGACGGCGCCGTTGAACGCGATCACGTACCGACCGGCGTCGAAGCCACTGGCCGGATACGACATCGGCTGGTGGCTGCGGGCGACGTCGATGACGGACAGGCGCTTGCACGCGAACACGACCGAGTCGTCGACGACGGTGACGGCCGTTTCGTCCGGTCCGCGATGATGGACCGTTTCCACCGCCGCGGCGATCGCGTCGCGGTGCTGGTGGGCACCGCCGCGAGCGCTCACGAACGTGACCAGTCCGCACATGGCCGTCATCTTGTCACGGGGTACGTTCGGGATCGGCACACCGGTCGCGAGGAGGCACCATGACGTCACAGCCGCATGACCCGTCGGTCACCCCACCGCCCGCCGACCCGCCACGGGCCGATCAGGCGCCGGCCGCGGACGCGCGCGAAAGCGGCGGCCAAGCCCACGACCCGGATTACCCCGAGCGCCTGCTCGCCTTCATGCGCACCGGGTGGAACGACACCACGCTGGCCATCACACCGTCGCCGGCCGTCCCGAACTACGCGGCGCGGCGCGCGGCCGTGTCCGCGGCGTTCGCCGGCCTGACGGTTATCGTGCCGTCCGGTCACGAGAAGGTGCGGGCCAACGACACGACCTACCCGTTCCGTCCCGGTAGCGACCTGTACTACCTCACCGGCGAACACGACCCGGAGGCGGTGCTCGTCCTGCATCCCACGGGTACGTCCGGTCACGACGCCACGCTCTACGTACGTCCCCGGTCGCCGCGGGACACCGACGAGTTCTTCCGGGACCGGGCCTACGGCGAGCTGTGGATCGGGCGGCGGCACACGCTCGCGGAGAAGTCGGCCGAGCTAGGCATCGTGACCGCGCCGCTGGCCGGTCTGGCCGACGTGCTCGCGAACTGCGCACCGGCCCGGACCCGTACGCTCCGCGGCGCCGACCCGATCGTCGACGCGGCCGTCGCGCCCTACGGTGACGGCGCCGGTGACCGGGAGCTGGCAAGCACCCTGTCCGAACTGCGCCTGCCGAAGGACCCGTGGGAGATCGCGCAACTCCAGGACGCGATCGACGCGACCGTACGCGGTTTCGAAGACGTCGCCCGGGTGCTGCCGGCCGACCTGCCCGTGTCCGAACGCCTCCTCGACGGCGTGTTCGGTCTGCGTGCGCGCCACGACGGCAACACCGTCGGCTACGCCGCGATCGTCGGCAACGGGCCGCACGGCACGACGCTGCACTGGACCCGCAACACCGGCGAGACCCGCCCGGGCGACCTGCTCCTGATGGACATGGGCGTGGAGAACCGCGAGCTCTACACGGCCGACGTCACGCGTACGGTGCCGGTCAGCGGTGCGTTCACGGCGTTGCAGCGCGAGGTGTACGACATCGTCTACGCGTCGCAGCAGGCCGGCGTCGACCTGATCAAGCCGGGCGTCGAGTTCAAGGACATCCACGAGACATGCATGCGCGTACTGGCCGGCGGGCTGAAGGACCTCGGGCTCCTGCCGGTCAGCGTCGACGAGGCGATGGACCGCGAGTCCCAGATCTACCGACGCTGGACGCTGCACGGCTTCGGGCACATGCTCGGCCTCGACGTCCACGACTGCGCGAATGCTCGCAACGAGACCTACCGCGGCGGGACGGTAGGCGAGAACTACGTCCTGACCGTCGAGCCGGGGCTGTATTTCCAGCCGGAGGACGAACTCGTACCGGTGGAGCTGCGCGGGATCGGCATTCGCATCGAGGACGATGTCCTGGTGACCTCGGCCGGCGCCCAGGTCATGTCCGACGGGCTGCCGCGGCACGCGGCCGATGTGGAAGCATGGCTGGCCGCGCAGCGGGCGGCCGGGCCGCGCCTGCCTGGCTGATCGTCGTGTGCCGAACGGGGTTGCGCGTAAAACAAGACGGACGTACGGTTTGGTTAAGTCGGCGATCACGCGACGCGGCCTTTGCTGTGCGGCCCGGCCCGTGTGTGCGCGAGACTGAACGACGGCGGCGTCGCCCATCTGGCGAGCCGCAAGTGACGGCGTGACACATGTGAGGAGTGCGACGTGGCGAGCCTCGACACCTTCGGTGCGAAGAGCCAGCTACGCGTCGGTGACGCGAGCTACGACATCTACGAGATCAGCAAGGTGGCGGGCCACGAGCGCCTGCCCTACAGCCTGAAGGTCCTGCTCGAGAACCTGCTGCGGACCGAGGACGGCGCGAACATCACCGCCGACCACATTCGTGCGCTCGGCGGCTGGGACGCCAACGCGGAGCCGAGCGTGGAGATCCAGTTCACCCCGGCCCGCGTGCTGATGCAGGACTTCACCGGCGTTCCGTGCATCGTCGATCTCGCCACCATGCGCGAGGCGGTCCGCGATCTCGGCGGCGACGTGTCGAAGGTCAACCCGCTCGCGCCCGCGGAACTCGTCATCGACCACTCGGTGATCGCCGACGTCTTCGGCCGCCAGGACGCGTTCGAGCGCAATGTGGAGTTTGAATACCGCCGCAACCGGGAGCGCTACCAGTTCTTGCGGTGGGGCCAAACGGCGTTCAACGAGTTCAAGGTCGTGCCACCGGGCACCGGCATCGTCCACCAGGTGAATATCGAGCACCTCGCCCGGGTCGTCATGAACCGTGACGGCGTCGCCTACCCAGACACCCTTGTCGGCACCGACTCGCACACCACGATGGTCAACGGCCTCGGCGTGCTCGGCTGGGGAGTCGGCGGCATCGAGGCCGAGGCCGCGATGCTCGGTCAGCCGGTGTCGATGCTGATCCCGAGCGTCGTCGGCTTCAAACTGACCGGCAGCCTCCCGGACGGAACCACGGCGACCGATCTCGTGCTCACCATCACGCAGTTGCTGCGCAAGCATGGTGTCGTCGGCAAGTTCGTCGAGTTCTACGGCGACGGCGTTGCAGCCGTGCCGCTCGCGAACCGTGCCACGATCGGCAACATGAGCCCAGAGTTCGGCTCGACCGCCGCCATTTTCCCGATCGACGAGGAGACCGTCCGCTACCTGAAGTTGACCGGTCGCTCCGCCGAGCAGGTCGCGCTCGTCGAGGCGTATGCGAAGGCGCAGGGCATGTGGCACGACCCGGCGGCCGAACCGAGCTATTCGGAGCGCCTCGAACTCGACCTCGGCACGATCGTGCCGTCGATCGCCGGCCCGAAACGGCCGCAGGACCGGGTCGCGCTGTCCGACGCGAAGGACGGGTTCCGCTCGGTCCTGCCGAATTACCTGGTCGAGGACGCCGTCGACGAGGCGAGCGAAGGCAGCTTCCCGGCCTCCGACTCGCCCTCGTCGAACTCCCGTGCCAACGGGGGCCGGACGCACAAGCCGACGGCGGTTACCGCACCGGACGGGACCAGGTATGAGCTGGACCACGGCGCCGTCGTCATCGCGTCGATCACATCTTGTACGAACACGTCGAACCCGCAGGTGATGATCGGTGCGGCGCTGCTTGCGCGCAACGCCGTCGAACGCGGCCTGGTGAGCAAGCCCTGGGTGAAGACCACGCTCGCGCCCGGCTCGAAGGTCGTCATGGACTACTTCGAGAAGGCCGGCCTCGTGCCGTACCTCAACAAGCTCGGCTTCAACCTCGTCGGATACGGCTGCACGACGTGCATCGGCAACTCCGGTCCGCTACCCGACGAGGTCTCCGCCGCGGTGAACGAGGCGGATCTCGCTGTCGTCTCGGTGCTGTCCGGCAACCGGAACTTCGAGGGCCGGATCAACCCGGACGTGAAGATGAACTACCTCGCGTCGCCGCCGCTCGTTGTGGCGTACGCGATCGCCGGCACGATGGACACCGATCTCACCACCGAGCCCCTCGGCCTCGGGTCAGACGGAAAGCCGGTCATGCTCGCCGACATCTGGCCGAGCCAGCGCGACGTACAGGACGTGATCGACGTCGCGGTCAACGCCGAGATGTTCACGAACGACTACGCCGACGTGTTCGCCGGCGATGATCGCTGGCGCGCGCTGCCGACGCCGACCGGTCAGGTGTTCGAGTGGGAGGACACGTCGACCTACGTGCGCAAGCCACCCTACTTCGACGGTATGTCGGCCCGGCCGGAGCCGGTCGCCGACATCCAGGGCGCTCGCGTCCTGGCGAAGCTCGGTGACTCGGTGACGACCGACCACATCTCGCCGGCCGGCAGCATCAAGGCGGACTCCCCCGCCGGCAAGTACCTCTCCGAACACGGCATCGATCGCAAGGAGTTCAACTCCTACGGCTCGCGTCGCGGCAACCACGAGGTGATGATCCGCGGGACGTTCGCGAACATCCGGCTGCGCAACCAGCTCGTACCCGGAGTCGAGGGCGGCTTCACCCGCAATCTCCTCGACGGCACGCGGACCACGATCTTCGACGCGTCGGTGGCGTACCAGGCGGCCGGCGTACCGCTCGTGGTCCTCGCGGGTAAGGAGTACGGCTCCGGATCGTCTCGCGACTGGGCGGCCAAGGGCACCGCGCTGCTCGGCGTCCGCGCGGTCATCGCCGAGAGCTACGAACGCATCCACCGCTCGAACCTGATCGGCATGGGCGTGCTACCACTGCAGTTCCCGGCCGGCGCGACCGCCGACTCGCTCGGGTTGACCGGCCAGGAGACGTTCGCTATCACCGGTGTCACGGCGCTCAACGACGGCACGACGCCGAAGACCGTCCGGGTAACCGCTGGCGCTGTCGAGTTCGACGCGGTCGTGCGCATCGACACGCCCGGTGAGGCCGACTACTACCGCCACGGCGGCATCCTGCAGTACGTACTGCGCAAGATGCTGGCCGGCTGAGCGTCGGGCACGCCGGCGTGACGGAACGCCGGCGTGCCCCGGCTTGGCGCCTAGCGGATGTTCGCCTCGGCGATCAGTTCCTCGGCCAACTCGTCGCCCGACACGTCCAGCCCGCGGGCACGGAACCAGGTCGCGACGTTCGCCGCGTCGCGGATGAGGAAGTCGCGACCCTGCGGGTTGGCCACCACGTCGACGATCTGCGGCAGGTCGATAAGGATCAGCCGGCCGTCGTGCACCAGGATGTTGTACGCGGACAGGTCGCCATGCGCGAAGCCGGCCCGCGCCATGAGACCGACGGCGGCGACCAGCTGCGCCCAGAGGTCGGACAGGTCGGCGCTGCCGGCCCGCACCTGTGCGAGACGCGGTGCGGCCTGCCGCGTCTCCACGTCGCCGATGAACTCCTGCAACAGCTCGGTGCTGAGAATCTGCACGGGATACGGCACCGGCACGCCGAGCCCATACAGCCGCGTCAGCGCGCCGAACTCGGCATTGGCCCACTGTGTCGCGATCATCTGCATACCGGTCGTGGTCCGCTTCGCCATCGCCCGGTTGTCACGCGACTCGCGGACGCGGCGACCTTCGAGGTAGCCCGCATCGCGGTGGAACAGCCGGTGCTGCGAGGCTCGATAGCGCTTGGCCGCGAGCAGGCAACGCCGGTCGGTCCGGGGAATCCCGCGCTCGATCAGGAAGACGTCGGCTTCCTTGCCGGTCTTCAGGATGCCGAGCTCGGTGTCGGCGGCGGCCAGATCCGTGACGAGCCAATCCGGGTACGGCTGCGGGCCGCGCTGCCCGGCGGTCGGCACATCCCAGGTGGACCACCGGTCGGCGCCATCGATCTCGTCGATTTCCCACGCTTCGTACTCGGGCGTGTCGACAGCCTCGCGGCTGGTGCGCTTGTGGAACGTGGGGTCGTCGTCATCGAAGCGACGGCGCTTGGTTACGCGCGAGAACCCCGAGTCTTGGTCACGCAAGGTGAAGATCCTTCGGTCGAATGGACGGTACGGCGGATGCAGGGCACGACAAAGTCGGCCATGATTCACCCCTCCTTCCAGTCGACCGGGACCTCCCGGCGGCGACGTATCGCCCGTGAGTGCGGCGCAATGGCTCCGCACATGACGCCGGCAGCATAGCGAGAGCGCATCCGGGCCGGTCAACCGAATTTCTTTGCCAGCGGGGACCGCGAACGTCGCACGCGCGTCGTACTCCGCGTTCGGCTCCCCCGATGATCCGCGATCTTGCAACCACAAGTGCCGGATCTTGGCGCGGAGACGTCATTGGGGCCGCAAGATCCCGGATCTTGCAGCCCCAGGCGGGCGCGTATTGCGACACGCGCGGCGGCGCGGTCAGCCGCCGTTGGCGAGCACGGCGGACAGCGCGGTAATCGGGCCGTCGGCGGTCACAGTCGGGCTGAATCGCGGCTCGGTCCACCGGCGGCCGCGATGAATCCATACGCTGCGAATCCCGAGGGCCATCGCCCCGCCGATATCGGAGTTCGGGCTGTCGCCGATCATCCAGGCGTCGCGGAACGGCATCCGGGCACGCTCGGCGGCGAGCCGGAAGATCCGTGGATCGGGCTTGCCGACGCCGACCTCCTCCGAGATCACCCAGTCGGCGACGTAACGGTCCAGCCCGGTCATCCGGATCTTGGCCTCCTGCTGCCGGATCGTCCCGTTGGACACGACCACCGGCACCCAACCGGCGTTCCCGGCTATCTCGACGGCACACGCAACGAGCGGGTCGAGGCGACTGTGGGCAACCACGCCGTCGTGCAGCGCCTCGATCAGGTCGATTGTGGAGATCACCAGGCCGTAGCGCGACCGTATCGCCTCCGCGACATCCCACCGTGACGTCCGGCCGTCGTTGTCGACCGCCACCAGCCAATCCACGTCGCTGGCGGGTGCACCGATGCGCGTCAACACCTCGCGAGCCAGGGCACGGAAGGGACCAGCCCGGTCGATCAGAGTGTTGTCGAGGTCCAGGAGCAACAACGGCACGCGCGCACCCTACGGGAGGATCGCGGCCCAGGACCAGCCCCGACCTGAGTCCGCTGAACAGGTTGACGTCCATCGACGTACGACATCCGGGATTTCCCTCGCATATCTCGCGACCGACCGCGTCCAGCCGGCTCAGGCGACGGCGATCTCCGCTCGGCCACCGAGGTCCGTACGCCGGTCGGTCAACATCGAGTGCGAAGCGCGTACGGCCGCGATGTGCGCCGGATCGAGGTCGGCCACGACGACGTGCTCGCCCACGTCCGGCGCTCGGACGACGGCCCGCCCCTCCGGTTCGTAGATCGCCGCCCCGCCGTTGAACGTCCACGGCGCCGGGCCGCCGACCGAGTTCGCGAACACGACGTACATCGTGTTGTCCAGCGCCCGTGCGGCGTAGTAGACGTCCCGGCGGTGTTCCGAACCGAGCACGTACCCGCTGGGGATGAGGTATCCGTGGGCGCCGGCCACCGCGACCGCCCGACCGTGCTCGGGGAAGCAGCCGTCGTAACAGATGCCGAGGCCGAACCGCCAGTCGTCGATCGTGACGGTCGCGCCGCGTTCGCCGGCGACGAACAGCGCCCGCTCGTCCGGGCCCCAGAGCTGCTGCTTGTCATAGGCGGCGGTCACCGTGCCGGACCGGTCGACGACAAGCGACGAGCAGGTCCGGCGACCGTCGGCGTGCCGTACCGGCGCACCCACCACCACGACCGCGCGGTGCTCGCGGGCCGCAAGCCGCAGCGGGTCCAACCGCGGATCGACGATCGCCCGGTCGGCGTCCGCGACCAGGTCCGTCGCTGGTTGCGCGGTCAGAACCGGCGGGTGGTATGCCGAGAGGAACAGTTCCGGCAGCACGACAATCGTGGCGCCGGACGCCGCGGCATGGCCGACGAGCCGCGCGGCGGTCGCGACGTTCGCCGGCACATCGCCCGGCACCGCCTCGGCCTGGACGGCGGCGACCCGGATCGGATTCATGCGCGTCATCGTCGCACGCAGCCTAGCGATCCGGCTATCTCAAGCCGTACATACGGTTTGCAAGACGTCGATGTACCTGACACGATCGATGTGTGCCCAGAGTAAGTCCTGATCAGCTCGCCGCCCGGCGCCACGAGATCCTCGCGGGCGCGCGGGCATCGTTTGCACGCTACGGCTACGAGGGCGCGACTGTAAGGGTGCTGGAAAAGGAGACGGGGCTGTCCCGGGGAGCGATCTTCCACCACTTCCGGGACAAGGAATCGCTGTTCATCGCCGTCGCCGAGGATGACGCGGCCACGATGGTCGCGACCGTCGCCGAACACGGCCTTGTGCAGGTGATGCGCGATCTGGTGCATCGCCAGGACGCGGACACGGCCGGGTGGCTCGGCAGCCAGCTCGAGGTCTCCCGTCGGCTCCGTACGGATCCGGATTTCGCTTCGCGATGGTCGGCGCCCTCGGACGCGCTCGCCGACGCGACCCGCGAGCGCCTGCGCCGCCAGCGGGACGCTGGCGTGCTGCGCAGCGACGTGCCGATCAACACGCTGGCTCAGTTCCTGGAGCTTGCGTACGACGGGCTGGTGCTCCACCTGGCGATCGGCCGGCCGGCCGGCGATCTCGAACCGGTGCTGGACCTGGTCGAGGCGGCCGTGCGGCGACAGACGTCGCCCGCCGGCGCCGACCGTCGGTCCAGGCGCCCAGACAACACGGTTAGATGAGGACATGGATCTCGGACTGGCCGGACGTGTGTACATCGTGACGGGAGCGTCGCGCGGGCTCGGCTTCGCCGCCGCCGAGTGCCTCGTCGCCGACGGCGCACACGTCGTCATCGCCTCGCGTCACGCCGACGCCGTCACGGCCGC
>DATCXD010000602.1:0-20315 GCA_036566005.1 Micromonosporaceae bacterium
CGGGTCAACGATTGGCTGGCATAGGCGTACACCGCCCCGCCGATGATCGCACCCCACCGCCGTCCGGATCCGCCGAGCACCACCATAACCAGCAGCGCCAACGTGAAGTCCGACGTCGACACCGTCGGTGTGGCCCCGCCGAGCAACAGCAGGTAAACGACGCCGCCGGCGGCGGCGAGCACGCTCGCGATCAGGAACGACAACAGCTTGAACAGGTACGGGTTGAGCCCCAGCACCTCGACGCGGCGCTCGTTGTCGCGCAACGCCCGCATCACCTTGCCAGGCATCGATGCCGAGATCCGCCACACGACGGCGACGCAGACACCCAGGTATGCCAACGCGATCCAGTACAGGTGGGGCGTGTTCAGCACGCCTGTCAGCGCGGCCGGCACCGCGTCGTCGCGCAACGCCTGGCCCTGTTCGCCGCCGGTGAGCTGTGGCGACCCGGACAGGACGAGGATCGACACGGCTTGTCCGAACGCCAGCGTAACCATCGCGAAACCGATGCCAGAGACGCGGAGCGCGACCGCACCCAGCGCGACGGCGGCGACGACGGCGCCGGCTAACCCGATCGCAGCCGACGTCCACAGCCCGAGTCCGGCGTGGTTGACCAGAATCGTCGTGGCGTACATGCCCACCGTGACGTACATGCCGTGGCCGAAAGACAGGATGCCGGTGTAGCCGAACATCAGGTCGTAGCTGATGGACAGCCCGGCGAAGACAAGGCAGACGGCGAGCAACTGATCGACACCCGGCGAATTGAACGGCCCGTCAAACACACCGGGCAGGGTGACCGTCGTGTACGGCACGGCCGCGAGTAGCGCCGCCACGACGAGTGCGTGCAGCCACGAGGCTCGGCGCAGGAACGTCATGCTGGCCGTCCCACCAGGTTGCGCCGGCGAGCGAGCAGCACGATCGCGAGCAGGATGACGACCGACAGGCTGCCGAGATTCGCCGAGACGTAGTTCGCGAACTGCTGCACGAGGCCGACGACAGCGGCGGCGACCGCCGTGCCGACGATCGAACCCATCCGGCCCAGGACCACTACGACGAAGGCGAAGATCAGCAAAGCGGTGCCGTCGCCCGGTGACACCGATCCCTGATAGACGCCGTCGAGCGCACCGGCGAGCCCGGCCGCGGCACCACCCAGAGCGAACATGCAGGTGAACGCGATCCGTACGTCGATGCCGAGCGCGGTGACCATGTCCCGGTTCTCGACCCCGGCCCGTACGATCAGGCCGGCCCTCGTACGGGCCAGGAACGTGGCCAGTCCGATCAGGACCACGATCGCCACCGCGATGAGGATGAACCGGATTGCCGGGATGTGGGCGCCGGCGACGGTGACGGTGCCCGACAGCCAGGCCGGAACACTCCACGTCCGCGCATCGCCGCCCCAGCCCGCTTGGATCACGGCCGGTATCGCCAACCCGAGTCCGACGGTCGCAAGCACCTGGTCCAGCGGACGGCGGTACAGCGGGCGGATGACCACGAGTTCGGTCAGCGTCGCGACGCCGGCGCCCGCCGCGACCGCGGCGAGGCAGGACAGGACGAGTCCGGGCGTGCCGCCGACGGCGTTCGCGACGCTCCAGCCGACGTACCCGCCGATCGTGACGAATGCTCCGTGCGCGAAGTTCAGCACATCCATCAGCCCGAATATCAATGAAAGTCCGGACGCGACAAGGAAGTAGAGTGCGGCCACGCCCAGGCCGGTGATCGTCAGCAAGACAACGGTGGTCATCGAGATGACTCCTTCAGCGCGACGCCGAGCAGTTCGTTGGTCAGCCGCGCGTCGGCCAGCAGTTCGGCCGCGTCACCGGTGTGTACGACCCGGCCGGTGTCCAGGACGACCGCGTGACGGGCGGCATGCCGTACCACCGCAAGGTTTTGCTCCACCAACAAGACCGGGACGGCCGCGGCGATCCGGGTGAGCGCGACCGCGACCTCCGTGGCGATCCGCGGCGCGAGACCTTTCGTCGGCTCGTCGACCAGCAGCAGGCGGTTGTCCACGAGCAGGACCCGACCGAGCGCGAGCATCTGTTGTTCGCCTCCGGACAGCGTGCCGGCCGGTTGCGTGGAACGCTCCCGTAGCACCGGGAACAACTCGAACATGCGCGACCATCGATCGCTGGTCTGGTCCGGTTGCGCGAGGCGCAGGTTCTCCATGACGGTCAGCGACGCGAACACCGAGCGATCCTCGGGCACGTATCCGATGCCACGACGGGCGATCTTGTACGTGGCCATGTCGGCGATGTCCGTTCCGGCGAAACGGATCGAGCCACGCGACGGCACGAGACCCATGACGGCCCGGAGAGTGGTGGTTTTTCCGACACCGTTGCGCCCGAGAAGTGCCGTCACGCCGTTCGGTGCGACGTCGAACGAGACGCCGTGCAGGATCGAGCTTCCGCCCAGCGTCACCCGTAATCCCTGCACCGCAAGAATCGGGCCGCTGTCGGCGGCGGCGCTCTGGGTGGGCGCCGGAGAGGTCATAGCGTCACACCCATGTAGGCCTCGCGGACCACCGGGTCGGCGGCCACGTCAGCGGCGGATCCGTGTGCGATGAGCTCGCCGTGGTGCAGGACGGCGATGCGTTCGGCGATGTCGAGCACCACGTCCATATGGTGTTCGACCATCAGCACGGTCGCGCCGCCGCGGTGGATCGCGCCGATCAGGTCGGTGAGCTCCGGGACCTCCTCCATCGCCATGCCCGCCATCGGCTCGTCGAGGAGCACCACCTGGGCCGCGCCGGCGAGCACGATCGCGAGTTCGAGCTTGCGCTTCTCGCCGTGGGACAACGCTCCGGCCGGCAGGTCCGCCCGGTCGCCGAGCCGGGTGCGGTCAAGAGCGTCGCGACCTCTGGTACGCGCGCCAGCAGTGATCCTCGCCCATGGTGCCAGCGACTTCCATGGGCCGCCGATCGCGGCCTGCGCGGCGATTTCGACATTCTCCCGTACCGACATGCTGGCGAACACGCTGGACGTTTGGAACGTACGGCCGAGACCGTGTGGCACTCGGCGATGGGGCGGCATCCGGGTGACGTCCTGGCCATTCACGACGATCCGGCCCCCGGTCGGTCTGATGAAGCCGGTGATGAGGTTGAACAATGACGTCTTGCCGGCACCGTTCGGCCCGATGACCGCGAGCAACTCTCCCGGCGAGACGTCGAGACAGACCGCGTCCACGATCGTTCGGCCGCCCACCCGCCACGTGAGGTCGGCCAGGCTGAGCACGTCGCCGGGCCGGCTGTCGTCCAGCCGGCCCGGCGACGTGCGTTGTTTGGGTGCCGTCATCAGCCAGCCGACCAGGCCGACTTCGCCGGCTCCGGCGGTGCGATGCTGCTCGGGTCGATCGTCTTGACCAGCTGCGGTGTCCACGATGTCCCCGACCCGGTCAGCTTCGCCTCGAATTCGGGCTGTAGCAAAGCGTGGTCCGTGGCGCGGACCGTGTATTGCCCGGCCACGCCGGAGAAGGACCAGCCCTCCAGAGCCGCGATCTGCTTCGTGACATTGCTCGGGTCGGCCTGGATAGCGCGAGCGAACATCTGCGCCGCCGTGAACCCGTCCGGCGTGAACAGGTCGACGGTGCCGCCGGCGCTCTTCACCGACGCGGTCATCGCCGACTCGATCGGGTTGTTGCCGCCCGCGCCGGCGAAGTAGTGTGCGAGAAATTCGATCTTCGCGCCGGCCGGACCCGTCGCCGCATAGGTAGCGGTGTTCGCGAGGCCGGTCACGACCTGCGTCTTGGCCAGTACGCCCTGCTGGTCGAGTGCGGTCCACATTTGCGTTGCGTTCGCGCCGGCCCAGGCAACGAACAACAGGTCCGGCGCGGCGGCCGTGACCTTCTGCATGAACGGCGTGAAGTCGGTCGCGGTCGGCGGCACCAGAATCGAACTGACGGTGGCCCCCTTGGCACCGAGGACGGCTTTGACGCCGGCGCCGTTGGCCGTGCCGAACGCGCTGTTCTGCGCGAAGACGACAACCTTCTTGCCGCCAAGGTCACCGACGAACGTGCCCGCGGTCGCGATGTCCTGGTACGACTCACGGCCCGATCGGAACGTGTAACGGTTCAGATTGTCGAGGCTGTCGACGGCGGCCGGGCCGGAGACGAACAGCACTTTGTTCTGGCCTGCGACGGCCGCGACCTGCAGTGCGATGGCCGAATCGACGGAGCCGCCGAGAATCGTCACGCCCTTGCCGATGAGGTCCTTCGCATTCGAGACGGCGGTCGTCGGATTGTCGGCGTCGTCCTCGACGATCAGATCGATCTTGTGTCCGTTGATCTTTCCGGTGCCGTGGGTGACGTAACTGAGACCCGCGTTCAGCCCGGCGAGGTATTCGGTCGCGTACTCAGCGTACGGTCCGGTCTTCTCGGTGACAATTCCGATTTTGATGTCCCCGCCGCTCTTCGACGGCGCGGCCGAGGTACTCGTCGAGCACGCCGCAGCGAACGTCACGGCGAGTACGGCCGCGGCGCCTCCAGCGACGCGCAGTATGGATGAGCGCATCTTCGCTGCTCCTCGGTCTACGAAAGATTCGTCAGATAGCGTGCGGGTCACACGACCGACGCTGACTGTGGACCATAGGGACCGAGAGTGGGACGCGGCCATGTGTGCGCGCCACATATTCCTACCCCGGGTACGTGGGATCGACGAATCGGGCTCTGCCGCCGCGGCCGGCGTGACTCGCGGAGGAGGTGCCATCGAGCGACCACTATGCAAGAGTGGCCACATGGCCTCGGTTAGCGTCCGATACATCGTCGACGACGTCGACGCGGCGATCGCGTTCTACGTCACGCATCTCGATTTCGACCTGATCATGCACCCGGCGGCGGCGTTCGCGATGCTCAGCCGCGGTCCGCTGCGGTTAGTGCTGAGTGCGCCCGGTGGCGGCCCCGGCGGAGGCGCGGCGATGCCGGACGGCGCTCTGCCACGGCCGGGTGGCTGGAACCGCTTCGCCATCGAGGTTGACGACATTGACTCCGTGGCGAACCGGCTGCGGGCGGCCGCGGTGCCGTTCCGAAGTGCCATCATCACCGGCGTCGGCGGCCGGCAAGTGATCGTCGACGACCCCTCCGGCAATCCGGTCGAACTCTTCGAGCCGTCGATCGACGAGGCGCGACTGCGCTGACCTTCCTCGCGCAGGCCTGGTGCATGACGGTCGGCTGGTCGGTGGTCCTTCGGCGACGACCCGGATGGGCCACCCACCCTTACGATGTCGGTCATGACGCAGTTTGCGATCAGCGATGCCGCCGAACTGCTCGGCGTCAGTGTCGACACGGTCCGGCGCTGGTCCGACACGGGCCGGCTCCAGGCCAGCCGGGACCCGCACGGCCACCGCATCATCGACGGCAAGGTCCTCGCCGCCTATCTGCACGACCATGGTCGGGTCGACCAGGGTACGGCGACGTCTTCCGCCCGTAACCGATTCCCCGGTCTGGTCACGAACATCAAGAAGGACGCCGTGATGGCGCAGGTCGAGATCCAGGCCGGGCCGCATCGCGTCGTGTCGCTGCTCAGCCGAGAAGCGCTCGACGAACTCAAGCTGTCGGTCGGCGACATCGCGGTCGCCGTCGTGAAGTCAACGACCGTCATCGTCGAGACGCCCCGATAGGTTCGCACAACGCCCGTACGGCACTCGGGCCGGTTAGGCCGATCGGGAACCGACGGCCAACTCGTCGGCGTTGAGCACGTCCTCGCCGTACAGGTCCTGCAGCCAGTTGGTTTGGTAGACGGTGTCGAGATAGCGCTCGCCGAGGTCTGGGGCGATGGCCACCGCGGTGAGCTCACGCTCATCATGCTGGGCCAGCCAGCCGATGGCGCCGCTGACTACCGTGCCGGTGGAGCCGCCGAACAGGAATCCGCTTCGGGCCAGACGATGGCAGGCGCGGATGGTGTCCGCCTCCTCGACACGTACCACATCGTCCACATAGGACTCGTCGAGCAGCGGTGGCCGGACGCTCGTGCCCAGGCCGGGAATCATGCGGCGGCCGGGCGCGCCGCCGAAGGTCACCGAGCCGACGCTGTCGATCGCGACGATCCGGACCGGCCAGTGCCACCCCCGGAAGTAGCGTGCACAGCCCATCAGAGTCCCGCTGGTGCCGGCTCCGACGAACAGCACGTCCAGCCGTGGGAACTGGCGAGCGATCGCTGGCGCGGTCGTACGGTAGTGTGCCTTCCAATTGCTCGGATTGGTGTATTGGTTGAGGCACACGTACCGGTCGTCGGAGGCGCACAGTTCGCGCACGTAGTCGATCCGCGCCCCGAGGAAGCCGCCGCTGGCATCGGGCTCGGTGACGATGTGCACCTGAGAGCCCAACGCCTCCATCGCCCGCCTCGTGGACAGGTTGCAGCGCGAGTCGGTCACGCACAAAAACTCGTATCCCTTGCTCGCCGCGATCATGCTCAGGGCCACGCCGAGGTTTCCCGACGAGGACTCGACCAGGATCGAGCCGGCCTTCAGGACTCCGTCCCGCTCTGCAGACTCGACCATCTCGGCCGCCGCCTTCAGCTTGATCGACCCAGCGAAGTTGAAGCCCTCACACTTCAGATAGAGCGAGTGCCCAAATGTCGCGCGAAGGTCGACGTAGAGCTCCTCTTCGTTGAAGACCTCAGGAACGGAAATTACTGGCATGATCGCCTCCTCATCTGCGGCAGAGCCAGCGGCCGTTCAGCCGTATCGATGTAATTCATGGAAGAAGTCGTCGACGACGTGAAGTTCGCCGGAGCGGGTCACCTCGTCGTAGACGTACTTGCCGACGGCGAGGTCGAGCACACCAAGGCCCATTGGCGAGAACACCACCGGCCGGTCCGCCGGCACCAACGTCCGCCCGGCCATCACGTCGTTCAACGTGCCGTTGAGGAAGTCACGGTTTCCGGTGAGCTGTTCCGCCAGGTGCGGCGACGTGTTGGCTGTCATGCAGTGGTCGACGTCGTCGACGATGTTGCTCGACGCGAGCAAGATCTCCGGTGCGAGGTCGCGCAGCGACACGTGCAGTACTACCGGATTGTGTGCGAACCACGACACGTCGGTGACGTGCGGCTCACCCGCGACCGTCGCGAAGACCACCATGTCGCTGGACCGGATGAGCTGCTCCGGGCGGTCGTACACGGTGATCCGGCCGGCAATGTCCGACCGCTCGAGGTAGCCGCGGAAGCCGGACGCATTGTCGGCGGAAAGGTCGTGGACGCCGATCTCGTCGAACGACCAGCCGGTGCTGGCCAGGAACGTGTGGATATAGCGGGCAATCAGGCCCACGCCGAAGAACCCGACACTGCGTGGGCGCCGCCGGTCTCGGCTGAGCCAGTCGGCCGCAAGGGCGGCCGAAGCGGCCGTCCTTGTCGCGCTGATGATCGAGCCCTCCAGACAGGCGAATGGGTATCCGGTGTCGTGGTCGTTGAGGATGAGCACGGCCGAGGCCCGTGGCACGCCGGCCGCGACGTTCTGCGGAAAGCTGGATATCCACTTCAGCCCGTCCACCCTTGCCGGCCCACCGATCGACGCGGGTAGCGCGATGATCCGGGCCGACGGCCGGTCGGGCAAGCGCAGGAAATACGAGGGGGGGTTCACCGATTCGCCGGCCCCATGCAGGCGGTAGGTGCCCTCGACCAACGTCACGATTTCCTTCTCGCGCCCCTGCAGGGCGTGCTGCACCTGCGCGCCCGAGATCACCGAGAACGGCGGTACGGACACGCGCACGGTCGTTGTCGGCTGCGTGGCGGGTTGACGCGTCGCGGTCATCGGGCCGTCACCTCGCCCGCGGAAGAACCTTCGCCGAGTCGCACGGCGTCGGCCATCCCGACGAGCACCTCGCGCGGGCCCTCGAATGGCTCCCGGCTGTGCGCGGTGCGGATGTTGTCGACCAGCATCAGATCGCCGGCCTGCCACGGTTCGCGGGCCGTGTGGGCGTCGTAGACGCCGTTCAGTAGCACGACGATGTCCTCGGTGATCGGATCGCCATTGCCGAACCGCGTGTTGAATGGCAGGCCGTCTTCGCCGTACACGTCGACCAGGTACTCGCGAATCTCCGGCGCGATCGTCCACTCGTTGAGGAACGCGATCTGGTTGAACCAGCAGCGCTGGCCGGTGACCGGATGACGTACCACGGCGCTGCGCCGTTGCCAGGTACGCAGTCCGCCGTCGGGCCGCCACTCGAAGTCGATCGCGTTCGCGCGGCAGTAGCCTGCGACAGCATCCGGGTCGTCGGTGCCGAACGCCTCGGCAACCGAAGCTCCGATGTCCTCGTTGTAGTTGCGGGTGAGCAGCCAGCCTTCACGCTCGAACCGCGCGGTCAACTCGGCCGGCAGCGCTTCGAGTACGGTCGGTGAGTCGGCCACCCCGGTCACCCCGCCTTCGGTCGGCGGGGTGAGGCACGCGAACATCATCAGGCCTGGGAACTCGAGCGTGTAGCTGAGCTCATGGTGCATGCACATCGGCTGGTTCGCCGGCCACGTCGCGGAGGAGTACACGCCGTCGGCGTACGTCTGCCGGGGTGCGAAGGCCTCTCGTTCCGTCATGAGACCGTTGGCCAGGCGCGCAAACACCGTTGCGACCTGGCCCGCGTCACGCAACCCGAGGCCGCGCACCAGGATCGACCCATGCTCGGCGACGAGCGCGCGCAACCCGTCCCGGTGCTCCGACGCCCAGGCCGGCGCGTCACCAGGAACCTCGACCAGCATCATCGGGGGTTTGCCCGGTTGCAGGTCGGCACCGAGTAATGAGGCTGCGGAAGTGGACGACATCTTTGGTTTCCTTTCGGTCGGTCGTCACGACGGGGCTAGCAATTCGGCGGTGCACAGTACGGCCTGCGCCGCTTCGTTCGGACGGGTGCGCAGGAAGTAGTGGCCGCCGTCGGGAATCTCGTACACGTCAACGTGTTCGGCCAGAAGGTGCCAGTCGCGGTGCCGGCTCGCGAACCCCGCCGTGTACGGATCATCAGTGGCCACGACGACGGTGACCGGCACCGACAGCTTGACCACCGGCGGGGTGTCTACGGCGTCGGCGAAATAGCGATGGGCGGACACGCAGTCGTGCCGGTAGGCGGCGCCGATCTGCTCGTCGCGGCCCGCATCCAGCTCATCGATCTCGGTGTAACCGCGGTCCGCGCGGAGTCCCCCGGCGATCTCGACCGTGTCGCGCTCGGTCAGTTCCATGATGGCCGCGCGTCGGTCGGCGGCGTCACCGAGCAGTTGGGCGGCAACGAACACCCGCTGAACCTCGACCCCGCGCTCCTGCAGCCGCCTAGCCGTCTCCACCGCGAACGCGGTGCCCGACGAATGCCCATACAGCAGCACCGGGGCGAGACCACGCCGAGTGATTTCGTCGACGACCTGCTCGACCACCTGCGCCATCGGTTCGAACGGCTCGCTTTCCGCGGCCAGGTCGTGGCCGGGCAATTCGACGGCGTAGACCGCGAGCCCGCTGCCGCGCAGAGCCTTGGCCATCGGCTGGTAGTTGACCGCGTTGCCGCCGGCGTAAGGGAAGCACACCAGGGCGCCGACCGGTGCACCGTCCGGATCGGACAGTGACTGCACGAGGCCCGACCTGTGCTCGGACCGGCCGTCGACCAAACCGGCCAGGTCGGCGAGGATAGGGTTCCGCGTGATGTCCGCGAGCGACACTGCACGTTCCAAGGCGATCGCTAGCTTAACCGCCGACAGCGACGTACCGCCGCGATCGAAGAAATGGTCCTCCCGGCCGATCTGATCCTCCGGGATCCCGAGCACCTTGGCCCAGGCGGCCGCGAACCGTTGCTCGGTCGGCGTACTCGGCGCATAGTAGTCGGCCGCTACGACGTCGAGTTCCCCGGCGAGCGCGGTGAGCGCCTTCCGATCGATCTTGCTGTTCGCGGTCAGCGGCAGACTTTCCCGCCACTGGAACGCCGGCGGCACCATGTAGTCGGGCAACGAGGCACTCAGCCGGTCCCGCAGGATGTCGACCGGCAGCGGCTGCTGGGCGGCGTAGAAGGCCACCAGGTGCTTGCTCTGGTCGGTTCGCTCGGCGACCACGACCGCGCCGTCGCGGACACCGGGCACCCGCAGGAGGGCGTTCTCGATCTCGCCGATCTCGATCCGGAAACCGTGGAGCTTGACCTGGGTATCGCGCCGTCCGAGGAACTCCAGTTTGCCGTCGGGCCGCCAGCGGCCGTAGTCGCCGCCCCGGTAGAGCCGCTGGCCTTCGCGGTGCGGATCGGCCATGAGGGCCTGCCGGGTGCGCTCCGGGTCGTTGACGTAACCGCGGCCGACGCAGATCCCGGAGAACACGATCGCGCCGGGGGCGCCGAGCGGCACCGGTGACAGATGCTCGTCGACGACGTAGATGTGCACGTTGTTGACGGGGCGACCGAGCGGGACCCGTGCGCCCGTCGGCGGCCGGTCCATGACCTCGTGGTTCGTGTCGTCCGAGGTCTCGGTCAGCCCGTACGCGTTGACCAGCTTGATCCTGGGCATGGCCGCGAACCAGCGCTGCGCAAGCTCGGTCTTCAGCGCCTCGCCGGTAACCGACACGCACCGCAGGTCCGGCAGCTCGCGGGGGTGCTGCTCCAGATAGGACAGTACGACTTCGAGGTACGACGGCACGACCTGAAGCACGGCAACCCGGCCGCGGGCGATCTTGTCGACGAAGCGCTGAACGTCCAGGATCACGTCCTGTTCGACGATCAGCGTCCGCCCGCCGACCAGGAGCGCGGCCACCAGCTGCCACAGCGAGATGTCGAAGCACTGCGGCGCGGTCTGGGCGACCACCGACCTCTCGTCGATCTCCAGATCGTCGATCTTGGCGAACAGGTGGTTGAGCAGGCCGGCGTGCTCGCACATGGCGCCCTTGGGCTCACCGGTCGAGCCGGAGGTGAAGTAGATGTATGCAAGCTGATCCGGCGTGACGTCGATGCCGAGATCGTCGTCGGCGACCTCCACGTCGTCGGCCGCGTCGACCAGAATCGTTTGGACTCCGGTCAGGGACTTCACAGCCTGCCCGAGCGTGGCCGCACTGGCCGGTTCGGTCAACGCGAGGCGGCAGTCGGCCCGCGACAGCGTGGTCGCGATGCGGTCGGCCGGGAAATGTGGCTCGATCGGCAGGTAGGCGCCGCCGGCCTTGAAGACCGCGAGGACGGCGGCCATCCAGTCCAGATTGCGTTCCGTCACCACCGCCACGACGCCCTCGGGGCCGAGTCCTCGCGCCAGAAGGGCTCGCGCCAGCCGGTTGGCGCGGCTGTTCAGCTCGCCGTAGGTCAGCTGCCGGTCGCCCTGGAGCGCCGCGATGGCGCCCGGGTGGGCGCGTACCCGCTCTTCGAACAGCTTGTGGAAGCGGCGGTCCGGAAGGTCCCGGTGCGGCCCGGCAAGTCCGTTGAGCTGTACGTGCAGCTCCTCAGCGGACAGCAGGGTCTGCTGATCGTGCCCGGCGTCCGGATCGGCGGCGATCAGCGCGAGCGCGGTGAGGTGATAGCCGGCGATCCGGGCGGCGCAGTCCGCGTCGAGCACCTCGGTCCGGTATCGCAGTCGCAGCACGAGAGCGCCGCCGTGTGGCGAGATAGCCACCGACAGCACGGTGTCCTCCGCCAGCTCCGCACCGGCGTCCACCGGATCGAAAACCGTCTCGAACGACGGTTCGGACAGGCCAAGCTGGCGCCTGAGGTCATCGACCGGGAAGTCCTTGTGCACCAGCAGTTCCGACTCGGCTCGATGGGTCTCCTTCAGCAACGTCCGCCACGAGTCGGGCTCGGTCGATAGGACGCACGGCAATGGCTGGCCGCGGTCGGCAGGGACGTAGCCGGTCGTGACCTCGCGTTCGCCCGACAGTCCGGCGAGCACCTTGCCGTGCGCGGCCAGCAGCACCGAGCCGAGCGGCACCCCCAGATCGTCCGCCAGCCGGCGTAACGCCGCCACGCGGTCGTCGGGAATCGTTGTCTCGTACTCGCTGACGCCCGGCGCCGGGTCTCGCGTCCACCGCGGAATTGCGGTGAGGCCGCCGGCGGTGAACGCATTGAGCCAGTACTCCCGGTCGCCCGTCGCTAGCCGTCCCATCGAGTCCCTCCAGCCACCGTTGCCACGGCGCTACCCGCCGCCGGGAGCGTTTCGCCGCCGATGTCCTTGCCGCCGCGGCAGACCTGCGCATTGGACACCCGGTCATCTCGAAGGTCTCTGGCTGGGTTTCCCACCCACTTTGTGTGCGGCGGGACGTCCTCGCCTTTCATGAGAAAGGCGTCAGGAGCGAGTACCGCGCCGTCGCCCATCGTCACGCCGTAGTGAACCCAGGCGCCGATCCCCACGGTGCAGCCGGTACCGATCGTGATGCGGTCGGACTTGAACGCGCCGTCCTCCTGCGAGTGGCATTGGATGGTCGATCCGAGATTGAGCGTGGTGTCGTCGCCGATCGTGACGAGCGTCTTTTCTGGAATGCCGCAACCGTCGTCGAAGACCCGATGGCCGATCCGAACGCCCAGCAGCCGCCAGATTACGTTCTTGAACGGGGTGCCGTTGAAGAAACTGAGGTACGCCGTTACCGCGGCGCCCTTCCAGAAGCGTTCGTGGCGCCAGAAGCGGCGGTCGTAGATCGAGCAGTACAGCGGCCGCAAGGGCAGGAATATCTGGACGGCACGTTCCACCATCACGAAGTAGGCGGCGGTGAACATGAGGCTCACGACGGAGGCCGCCGCGATCGCCCACGTACCCGCCGGGCCATAGAGGCGCGCGGCACTCCACGCGAGCATGGTGACCGCGTACACGTAGATCCACCGGGTGAACAGGTACATCACCGCGGTGACGGCATTGTGCCTGTTCTTGGCCTTGAGGCGGCGGCGCAGCTCGTCGCCCGTCCTCAGGTGGTCGAACCTGGTGTCACGCTGGACCGATCGTGGAATCTCGAAGGAAGGCGAGCCCAGCAGTCCGACACCCTCGCGGACCTCCCCATCGATCGGGATCATGGCCTTCGTCCCGAGAAGGCAGTTGTCGCCCGTCTTGCCCTGCGCCGGATAGGCGATGTGGTTCCCCAGGAAGTTGTGTGGCCCGATCGACGCTCGGGACACGCGGAAAGCGGTGCTGGAGTAGTCGGCGTTGATGATCGACAGACCGTCAGCGACCATCGTTCCGCTGCCGACCGAGCTCAGGTACGGATTCTCGTGCTTCAACTGCGTACCGAAATTCGACCCAGTCTGCTCGACCTCGGGAAGCTGGTATCCGAGGTAGCGCAAATAGTGGACGATGCTGGAGCTGTCACCGAAGAGGGTCTTGAAAGACCTGTTGTTGGTGATGCCCACGATCGCGCGGTGCACCGAATAATGGATGCCGTACAAGCGATAGGTCTTGTCGGGCTTGATGGCGAGGTTGAGCAGGCGAGGGACGGTCGCCACCACGAGAAGCCCGACGAGCATCATGCCGAAGAAGAGCACGAAGGAGACGACCAGGGCATCGACATAGAACGCCCAGCTCTCGAGAGCCTGCGGCCCTGACTCCAGCGAAGCCAGCCGCGGAATCTCACGCAGCACAATGTCCGCACCGCCGACCGCGAGTGGCAGGGAGAGGAACAGCAGGTTCAGCACCTGCATGGCCGCGTACCCGACCCGCCGCAGGGTGCCGCAGTCGGTGGGGTCGACCGTCCGGTAGTCGACCTCGGTTCGCTGGGCTGGGGACCCGTGCCAGCGCTCGCCGTCGGGCACCGCCTGACCGGCGTGGAGAGAGGAAGTATGGCCGAGTTGGGCCCCGTCGCCGATCGAGGTCCCGACGTCGATCACCGTCATCTCGCCGACGAACACGTCCTTCCCGAGGGTCACGGGCCCCGTCTGGATTTGGCCGGCGTCGGCTCGGTAGCAGGTGAGGAACGAGTCCTTACGGATGACCGTGCCATCGCCGATGGACAGCAGGTCGGTGCAGACGGGCACATTCCGCGAGAAGATCGCGACGCCGCGACCGACTTTCGCGCCCAACGCCCTCAGATAGAACGGGTAGAGCGGCGAACCCACGAACAACAAGACCAGCAGGTTCCGCTGGACAAGCGATTTGACGATCCAGAAGCGGACGTACGCCAGGCTCCAGACCTGGATTTGCCGCGGCTTCCATCGGCCAATGAGCATCCACTTCATGAGGATCGGGAAGATGCCCAAGGCGAGGAAAGTGGCGCCACCGAAAAGGACCGATCGCAGGTAGTAGTCGATCACACCGGTGCCGGCCGATATCCACTTATAGCCTAGGGTGACGACAAGAGCGACGATCACGGAATAGCCCAGGAAGATCAGAAACTGCAGCGCTCCGCAGAGGAGGTACTGCGGCGTACTGGACGGAGTCAACACCTCGACCGGCGGCGGAGCCGGTGATTCGATTGCGGTGGAGGCTGTCTCTTCGAGTTCTTGGGCCAGGCTCTTGATCGTCGGATGCCGATAGATGTCCTTCATCGACACCGACGGCAGGTCCGCCCGCTTCCTGACGCGCGCACAGAAATGCGCCATCACCAACGAGTTGGCACCCAGGTCATCGAAGAAATGGCTATCGACCGACACCTGTTCGACGCTGACGACGTCAGCCAGCACGTCGGCGAGAATCCTCTCGGTGCCGGTCATCGCGCCGGCGTAGCCGTCCTGGTTGGTTGACGATTCAGCCGAATCGGCCGTCAAGACGTCGACAGTATTTTCCACCACGATTGCTCATGCCTCCCAGCGGAAGGAAAGGTGGACAGTTGGTCGCGGTCCAGAAAAGCCCGTGCTTGGTCGCCTCCTTGACTGTGCGACACGAGGATGCCGCCTCATGGGGCTGCGTTCCGCGGAACGCTGGAGGCGTGGGCAACGGCGCTGACGAGCGCCGCGCGAGAAGGGCGGCAGATCGACCCTAACGCTTTCTCACTCGCATCGGACGGCAACGACCCGGCATCGCGAACAAAGCCGGGCGCCGCACGCTACCTCGCCCGGACTGCGCGCCGGCGTCAGCCGATTGTGAGGCTCAGACGTTCAGCGCGCTGTCGACGTAACCTCACAGAAGCCCCACAGAGCACGACTTTAGTGGCCTTCCCGTTGGCTACGGATGGAAACGCGGAAATCGACCGGTCGCCGAGGGTGTCGGGAGTCGGGAGTCGACGATCATCAGCGCGGGACGAGAACACTTTGCCGCAACGGCAGTAGCGTGGCGACCCCTACACGCTGTAGTGATGACGGGCCGAATGACGTGGCGACCCGGCCGCGGATCGACGGTCACGTTTCACATCCAGGCCGGATCCGGCAACCGGCGACCCGCGGCTGACCGGCGATTGTGGCGTCGGACGGCCGTACGAGCGCCCTGTCCGGGACGATTGCGATGGTGAGCAGACGTACGGTCGACGGCGTCCAAAAAGCGTTCAGTCCACCATCGACGCCCATGGCTGCTCCGTGACGACGATCGGCCCGGTCGCGAGCACGGTGACCGCGGCGACGTAGTCGCCACCCGGGTGCAGATCAGTGATGGCGGCAGCTAGCGGCGCACGATCCGGGTAACCGAGCAGCATCGGCGGTTCGCTCGGCCGGCTCACGCTGACCCGTTCCAGCGCCACGACGACGCCGTCGCCGGTTGCCTTGACGACCGACTCCTTCCGTACCCAATAGACAAAAAAATCTGTGGTCGAATTCGCCTGTTCCGCACAGCCCAATACACCAGAGGCCAGCTCGGCTAGGTCAATGGGGCTGATCCGCTCGACGTCCACACCAACCGGGCCGGCACGCGTCAGCGCCACGGCGATCCGATCGCCCGAATGCGATATCGATGCGTGGAGATCCGTCCCGATCAGTCGGGGCCGTCCATGCGGTCGGCCGCACGTGTCACACGTCCGGTCCACGCAGATCATGGTGGGATCGATGTTCGTCAAACGCCCGGCGGCGAGGCGCAGAAGTGCCGCCCCGGCGATCTGCCGCGTGCGATCCTCCGTGTTGCTTGCGCGGTTAACCCGCGTCACCTCGGTGGGGTCCAACAGGTCGCGACGACGTGCGAGATCCATGCGGTCGCCCCAGAAAACCCGACAGGCGTCAGCGCCCGGCATAATGCTCCAGTCTGCCACCCCGCGGAGGCTCCGGGATCCCGTTTCCGCCGTGGACGTTGCTGGGGGCGGCCAGCGGCATGGTGTCGTCACCGGCGTTGGCTCATCCGGCCAACTGCGCGATCATGTCACTCCCGGTGACGATCCCGACGACGACACCGGCGGCGTCAACGACGGCGACGGCATCGGTGCCGATAGCGCGCATCGCGCGGGCGGCGTCAAGTACGTGCGCGCCCGGCCCGACGATCGCGGGGCCGGCCTCCATAGCGGTCGCGGCCGTAACCCGGGACAGGCAACTCGGATCGGCGGCCCACGCGGCGGCGATGGCCCGGTCCGAAAGGATACCGATGAACCGGCTCGTGTCGTCCACGATGACGAGATGGCGCACCGCCGAGCGCACCATGGTCTGCAGCGCGACGCCCAGCGTCGTGGATGACCCTACGCACTGCACCGGACTGCTCATGACCGCCGTCACCCGCCGGCGAGCGGCGTTGACGCCACTGGTCGGGTCATGCGGGTCGATGTAGATCGCTTTCACGGCTCCTCCGGGTCAACGGTGTCGCTGCTGTCCGCGACGGCATCTACCTTCGATGCTGCCAAAATAGTCAGAAATCGGTCAGGGCCGGAGGGCGGACACGCCAGGGGCCGATGGCCCGATGTGGGAACGGCACTTGCCTGGTACGGATCGGTTGCCGCCGGGCCGTTCCCCCGTGACCCCGATGGGCCAACCCGACGCATTGCCCGCCGAACACGGGACCTTCGGCCCATGCGTGGCGACGGTAACCGGGACCTCTGCCCCTACCGCCGGCCGGCCCGGTCGTCGATGGTCGACGCTAGAGATAGCGAGCATCCGACGTGGGGCCACCGCGCCACCGTGCCGGGACGATCGTGGAGGGACACCAGCATGGGCCAACCGCAAGCGAGCGCGACGAAAGTCGACCGAGTCCCGCCGATCATTGTCGGCATCGACGGTACGGCCGCGAACAGGGATGCAATCGTCTGGGCCGACGAGGACCTTGCGCACCGCTCGACCGACGCCGGGCCGCGGCAGCTCGTCATGTGCCGGATCTATCCGCTCGACACCCCGGCTCACTGCGGCGTCGCTGTCGTTGAAGACACGGGAGGCTCGTCATGACCGTCATACCGTCAATCGACGTCGATCTGTTCCACACCACGGTCACTGCGGCTGTACGCGCACCGTCGGTGTACAACGTTCAACCGTGGCGATTCGCCCTCGCCGACGGCACCATCGAGGTCCGCGTCGACCCGTACCGGCTGTTGCCGGTGGCCGATCCCGACCGTTGGGCGGCGCGGGTCGCCTGTGGCGCCGCCATCGCCAACATCGAGCTGTCACTGACTGTCGCCGGCGTACGGGCCAAGACCCGGCTGTGGCCTCGATCCGCAGACGAGCTCCTGGTCGCCACCATCAGCGCCGACGGCGCGTGCGCGCCCTCACCCCGGCAACTGGCGTTGGCCTCGGCGATCCCGCGACGGCGCAGCAATCGGCGACCCTTCTCAGACACCCCGGTTCCGGCCGACGCACGGGCCCGGATCGTCGCCGCGGCCGAGGCGGCGGGCGGGTGGCTGGTCTTCGCCGACGAGCGCACATCGGTCGCGAACCTCGCCGCGATCGTGCGCGACGCGGATCAGCTGCTTCGCGGCAACGCCGCCTACGTCGCCGAAATGCAGGCCTGGACCAGCCGCTACCACGCCGAACGGGTCGGCATCCCGGCCGAAGCCGCGGGCATCGCACCCGCGCCGCAGGACGTACTCGCCATGCGCGACTACGGCGGCAGACAGCGGGCCGAGGGCCGCGACTTCGAACAGGAGCCACTACTGGCCGTCCTCGGCACGAGCGGCGGCGGCCGCTACGACGACGTCGTTGCCGGCATGGCGCTGCAGATGGTGCTCCTGACCGCCACCGACGCCGGGCTGGCGGCATCGCTGCTCTCGCAGGCGATCGAGGTCCCGCGGGCCCGCGACGAGCTTCGTCACACGCTGCGACGCCGGGGCACCCCGCAAATGATCATCAGGTTGGGATTCGGTCAGCCGACGACGAGCTCACCCCGGCGACCAATCGACAGCGTCATCGACACCACCGGCTGACCACGTCACCTGACCCCGTGGGCATCCGGCGTCGCCGCGTGACGATGTCAACGCGATCACCGCGACGGCCGGCCGCATCACTGCGCTACCTGGTCGGCCACCACGGGCGGGTCGGTCGGCTTGACCAGACCCGTACGCACGGCGTAGCCGCCGGCGACCACCGCGGCGGCGATGGTGATCAACGCGCCGAGGATGAGCGCGGCCGACTCGCCCGCCGCGAGCACATGCAACTGGGATCCGATGGTCGCCGCGGCCACCGGCACGCCGAGTTGTGCGGCGGCTAGGCCACTCATCGATAGCGGCTGGCCGGTGAGGCGCATTGCCGCGTGCACGAGCAACGCGCAGCCGCCGAGGACGACACCGAGCAGGATGAACGAAATGCGGTGACCGAACTCGCGGATGTCGAGCGACGCCCCCAACCACACGAAGAACAGCGGCCCGAGGAACCCCTCGGTCAGCGCGAACAGCTGTCGGGCCAGGCGGCGCGGCTCGCCCACGGCCCCGACCGCGAGCCCGAAACCGAAGCCAGCCAGGAGGATCGACACGTGCGTCGCCACGGCCAGCGCGGCCAGCGCGAAGAGGATGACCAGGTTGATCCGCAGTTCCAGGGCAAACTTGCGACGTTCGGAGAGCCGATGGAGCCGCCGGCGGATACCGGAATGTTCGAGGCGCCGCAGAACGACGAACAGCACGGCCGTACACCCGATGACCGCCGCGGCGCCCAGCGCCGCCCGCGCCGCATGGCGTGTGTCGATGGCCAGCGGCAGCGCGACGATGCATAGCGTGTCGGCGATGGCGACCTGGGGCAGCAGCGCAACGACGGGCGCCCCGTCGAGACGCAACGTTTCGACGATCGGCAGCACAAGTGCCGCCGACGATGATGCGAACAACACGGCGTAGAGAGCCGGATGCCCGGTGCCGAACAGGTACGCGACGCCCAGGGCGACCGGTACAGCGAGGGCGCCAACGCCGAGCACCCGCAGTGCGCCGGTGCGCAGGGCGGCCGGCAGGCGTGGGTCGCGTACGGGCACCTGTGTTCCGGCGACGAACATCACGAGTGCAAAGCCGATGTTGGCGAGCAACGTAAACGACGCGCCCTCGGGATGCAGGATGCCAAAACCAGTGTGGCCAAGGATGACGCCGGCCAACAGCTCGCCCAGCAGGATGGGTATATGCCACCGGTTCGGCAGGGCAAGAAGCGGACCAAGAACCGCGACGGCCGAGATCAGTGCGAGGGTGCCGAAGCTCATCGAATCTCCCGCACCCCTCTTCGACCCGGCTCGTGCCCTACGCGACCGACGTGCCCAGCAAACCCGCCAATGCTCGCCGGCGGCGCTAAATCGTCGAGAAACTAAAACGTCGAGAAAGCAACGTGTCGCGACCCGCGCGCCCGATCCGGCAGCGCGCGTCGGACCCATTCGTCGCACGGCTCCGCGAACACATCATCGGCGACCCGGCCCGATCCGGCCAGATCCGGCCAGATCGCCGATGACATCAACCGCGCGTAGAGGATCGCGTACATGGGGCCGCGATCGTGCCGCGACGCCGACCAGAGCCGCAGGTCCCGACCGTGTGGGGCGAGCTGGGTCCCGGCTGCGGGGGCCGTTGGACCCTGCCCGACCCGGTCGCGGCCGTGTAGAAACGACATGTGATCCGTGTCTTCCTGCTCGACGACCACGAGGTGGTCCGCCGAGGCATCGCCGACCTGCTGACCCAGGACGGCGACATCGAAATTGTCGGCGAATCGGGTTCGGCCGTCGAAGCGGTGCACCGCATCCCCGCCCTGCGCCCGGACGTCGCCGTCCTCGATGCGCGGTTACCCGACGGCAACGGCATCGACGTATGCCGCGACGTCCGCGCGGTCGACCCGACGATCCAGGGCCTGATCCTGACCTCGTACGAGGATGACGAGGCACTGTTCTCGGCGATCATGGCCGGGGCGGCCGGCTACGTGCTCAAGCAGATCCGGGGAACCGATCTGGTCGACGCGGTGCGTCGCGTCGGGGCCGGCCAGTCGCTACTCGACCCGGCCGTCACCGCCCGGGTGCTGGACCGGATCCGCAGCGGTGTCGAGCAGCCCAACGAACTCAAGTCACTGACCGATCAGGAGCGGCGCATCTTGGAGCACATCGCGCAGGGTCTGACCAATCACGAAATCGCGCAGAAGATGTTCCTCGCCGACAAGACGGTCAAGAACTACGTATCCAGCGTCCTGGCCAAACTCGGACT
>DATCXD010000603.1:0-3221 GCA_036566005.1 Micromonosporaceae bacterium
GCCCGGCTCGACGCGTTGCGGTCGCTGTCGCGGCCGGTGCCTGCGTCATCGCCGTCGACGACGTGCTGACCACCGGCGCAACGCTGGCCTCACTGACCACGCGACTCGCGGTAGACGGGGTCGGCGTGCACGGTGCCGTCACCCTTGCCGCGACTCGCCGCCGCCACGCGGTCTGACCACACGGCGGGCGCACCCGTTCCGACTGGTGGGATCGCGCCCGATTGCCGTCGATCGGCGGAACCCAGGGTGGGGTGGCGATTTACTCCGCATCGAGGCGGTGTGGCGCCGCCGCGGCAATCCCGTTGCGACGTTATTCGCTACCCGGCGTGACTCGGGCCCAGGATGCAGCTACCGTCGAAAGCCAACGAACACATTCGCCCCGGAGCACGGCGCGCTGCCTTTTCCGGCCCACGATGCCGGGATGGACATCCTGATGGCGCCGCCTGTGATCGGCTTTCGAGGGGAGGATCGGCCATTGGAGCGGCAGGCGTTCGCCGCGGGCTCCCGCGAGCGCGCCAGACCGGCCGTTGATCGCACCTTTGAACCGGGTGGCTACTGACTGTCATCAATTCCAGTAGCCGCGCCCAGACTGAAACTGGGGGAGGTCACGCGTGGACATCGTCGTGAAGGGCCGCAACGTGGAGGTGCCGGACCACTACCGGCAGCACGTCGCGGGAAAATTGCACAAGGTCGAGCGCTATGACGGAAAGATCATTCGGGTCGATGTCGAGCTTTCCCACGAGAAGAATCCCCGCCAGTCGGGCAGCTGCCAACGCGTAGAGATCACCTGTGTGTCGCGTGGGCCGGTAGTGCGGGCCGAGGCCTGCTCAGGCGACTTTTACAGCGCGCTCGATCTCGCGATCACCAAGCTCGAGGCTCGTCTACGCCGGTTTGCCGACCGTCGCCGCGTGCATCGTGGCCGCCGCGCACCGGTTTCGGTCGCCGCCGCGACCTCCGGGCTTGAGGTCGCCAGCGAGGACCTCGTGTCGGCCACCATCGCCGCGGAGAGCGCCACGGCCGAGCGTGCTGCAACCAGCGCCGCCGGCAATGGCGGATCGCCCGATGGTCGAGCAACGACCGGCTACCGGGCGTACGACGAAGACGACGCCGGACTCGTCGACGAGCCGTACGACGAGGCCGATCAGCCCTGGCACATCGTGCGCCTCAAGGAACACGCGGCCGAGCCCATGAGCGTCGACGATGCCCTGTTCCAGATGGAGATGGTCGGCCACGACTTCTTCCTGTTCATGGACAAGGAATCCGGGCGGCCGAGCGTCGTCTATCGCCGGCGCGCCTACGACTACGGGGTCATCGCGCTCGCGATCTGACGCCACCGAGACCTGACGCGCCGAAACCTCACGCCACAGAGACCTGACGCCACCGAGACCTGACGCCACCGAGACTGCCCGCCATGGCGAGATCTCACAGCTGAGGATCGTCTCAGCTTCCGCATCGGTCGCCCGGTTGCGATGATCGACCGATGTCCGAGCCAGTAACCTCGATCCGACCGACCGGTTCCGTGCCTGCCGGTGCCCGTGCGCTGACATTCAGCCGCTCTGATCTGATGATCATCTGTGGCAGTGTCGCCGCGATGGCTCTGGCCGCCATCGTGTTCTACGCCCACCTGAACGAGGTTGCCTCGTTCGTGTGCTCCGGCGTGGCGATCGCCCTGCTGGCCGCCCTGGTCGGTCGATGCGTGGAACGGCTCGGCGACCGACTCGGTGCCGGCGCGACCGGCGTATTGCAGAGCGCGCTGGGCAACCTGCCCGAACTGTTCATCTCGTTCTTCGCGCTGCGTGCCGGGCTGCTGACGGTGGTGCAGTCGGCACTCATCGGCTCGATCCTCGCGAACCTCCTGCTGGTGCTCGGCGCGGCCTTCCTCGTCGGCGGATTGAAGCACGGCACGCAACGCTTCGACCACGGCCGCGCGCGGACGACCGCCGTTCTCCTCGCACTCGCGACGGCGGCGCTCGTGTTGCCCAGCCTGGCCGCTCAACTCCACTCGCCGGCGGGTGGCCACGAGACGCAGTTGTCGGTCGCCGTCGCGATCATCCTTCTGGCGATCTTCGCGTTGTCGCTGCCGGCGTCGCTGCGACGTCAACCGGAGCCGGCGTGGGGCCGGTCACTCGCCGTCGACCAACAGCGTTCGCCCACGGGTACGGACGGGACGCACACGGGTACGGACGGGACGCCCACAAGCAGTGCAAAGCGATCGAGTGTGGACGGGTCGCGACCGGACGAACCGACCCGTGGCCACCCCGAGGGTCATTGGCCGATCTGGCTCGCCACCGTCATGCTCGCATTGGCCGGGGTCGCCGCGGGGCTGGTCTCCGACTGGTTCGTCGACGCGTTGCAGCCCGCGATCGATGCCCTTTCCATCTCGCCGGCGTTTGCCGGCCTCGTGATCGTCGCGATCGCCGGCAACGCCGTGGAGAACGTCGTCGGGATCCAGCTTGCCGGGCGCAATCAGGCCGACTACGCCGTGTCGGTGATCGTCAACAGTCCGATCCAGATCGCACTGGTCCTCGCGCCGGCGCTTGTCCTGCTGAGCTTTCTCACCGCGACGACGCTCACCCTCGTCTTCGCGCCGTTGCTCGTCGTGTCCGTGGTCGTGGCGGTGATCATCACGGCATTCATCATCTTCGACGGCGAGTCGAACTGGCTGGAAGGCGCAATCCTGATCGCGCTCTACGCGATCATCGCGACATTGTTTTGGTGGGGCTGAGTCTGGTGGGGCTGAGGTCGGTCGCGACGAGCGAGGCCACCCACACGTCGCGGTGTTCGTCACGCTGTTTCCAGGCCGTACGGGCAATTCCCTCGTACGTGAAGCCGGCCTTCTCCGCTACCCGGCGCGATGCCTCGTTGCCGACCCGGGCGCGCCAGACGATCCGGGCTAGTCCGAGCGCGTCGATGCCCCATTCGGCCATCGAGCGGAGGGCCGCCGTCGCGTAGCCCCGGTTGCGGGCATGCGGTGCGATGCTGAATCCGATCTCGGCTGTGTCCGGGAGTTGCCGAGCCGTATAGATCCCGAGGCCGGCCAGCCCGACGCACTCGTCGCGCTCATCGGCCACGACGAACTGGGCGCCCTCGCCGAGCAGCCAGAGCCGTTGCGCTTTCCGGTCGCCCGCGGCCAACTGTTCTTGCGTGTAGCCCGCAACGGGCGCGCTGGCCCACCGTACCGTTTCTTGATCTTGAAGGGTCGCGAGCCGAGCGCTGGCGTC
>DATCXD010000605.1:0-5269 GCA_036566005.1 Micromonosporaceae bacterium
GCGGCCGTCGGCAGCGCCGCGCACCGTTCCGCGACCGCCGGCAGGACGGCCCCCAGCGATGCGTCGATCACGAGATCCGCACGCTCGCTTTCCCGTGTCGCACCCCGATTGACGATCGCAACGGGGACTCCGAGCTTCAGCGCGCGCAACACGAAGCGCCGGCCCGACATCACCGTCAGCGAAGAACCGAGGACCAGCAACGCCCGGGCCGACTCGACGAGGTCGAAACACGCATCCACGCGTGTCCGAGGTACGGTCTCGCCGAAGAACACGACGTCGGGCTTGAGCACACCACCGGCGCATACGCCGCACCCGACGACATAGAACCCGTCGAGATCGGCGTCGCTGATCTCGACGTCGCCGTCCGGGTTGATGGCGGCGATCTCGGCGTCGAACGTGGGGTTGGCCTCCTTCAGACGACGGTCGAGCTCGCCGCGCTCCATGGAGTCGCCGCAGCCGAGGCAGACGACCCGGGCGAGATTGCCGTGCAGCTCGATCACCGACCGTGCGCCGCTGGCCTGGTGCAGCCCGTCGACGTTCTGCGTGATGATGCCGCCGATGAGATCGACGTCCTGCAGCGCGGTCACCGCGGCGTGACCAGCGTTCGGCGTGGCCCGTTCGATCGTGCGCCAGCCGAGATAGCTGCGCGCCCAGTAGCGCCGGCGACTGTCGACATCCCGGGTGAATGTTTGAAACGTCATCGGTTGGCCGGGACGGCGGGCACCGGTTTCCCCGCGATAATCCGGGATGCCGGATTCGGTCGAGAGCCCGGCGCCGCTCAGCACCACGACTCCCCCAGCGGACATCAACTCGGTGAGGCGATCGATCTCGCTGTCTGACGGCATGTGCACGCCGTCTATGGTGCCTCAGCGGAATCTATGGTGCCTTAGCGGATTCCGCGCCGCTTCGGGCCGACGCGGTGGAAACCGGTCACCGCCGCCGAACGGTTGCGGTCGCCGGTCGCGCAGGTGGCAGGCGGCAGGTGGCAGGTGGCAGCCGATGCAAGGATGAGCGGGTGACGGACGCCACGCTCACTCGCGCCCGAACCGGCGACGAGCATGCTTTCCGGGATCTCGTCGCGCCGTACCGCCGCGAGCTACACGTGCACTGCTATCGGATGCTCGGCTCCGTACAGGATGCGGAGGATGCCCTGCAGGAGACGCTGTTCGCGGCGTGGCGCGGCCTCGGCGACTTCGCCGAACGGTCGTCCGTGCGGACCTGGCTCTACCGGATTGCGACGAATCGCTGCCTCAACGCGCGACGGGACGGAGCCCGACGCCCACCCGTACCAGTGCCGCCGTTCACACCGCCCGAGCCCACCCGCTGGGGGGAGATGACCTGGCTCCAGCCGTACCCGGACACGCTGCTCGACGAGTTGCCGGACACGGGGGCCGATCCGGCCGCACGGTATGACGCCCGCGAGTCGATCGCGTTGGCCTTCATTGTCGCGTTGCAGGAATTGACGCCCGGGCAGCGCGCATCGCTCGTCCTATGCGACGTGCTCGGGTTCCCGCTCGCCGAGGTCGCGGGCTTACTGCGTACCACCGACGGATCGGTCAAGGGCGCGCTGCAACGCGCCCGCGCGAACCTGGATCGGTCTGCCGGCCCACGCATCGCGGATGTAGCGGATGTCGCATCACCGAGCGACGGCGACGTCGCGCGACGGTTCGCTGACGCGCTGTCCGACGACGATGTCGACGGCCTCGTCGCCCTACTGAGCGAGGGCGCCTGGCTCACGATGCCGCCCGCACCGCACGAGTATCAAGGCGCCGAGGCGATCGCCGCGTTCCTCCGGGCCGGGGCCGCAGCGCGCGTCGGTCGCCACTTCCGGCTCGTCCCGACGCGCGCGAACCGGCAGCCGGCGTACGCCTGCTACCTCCCCGACCCGGCTACCGGCGTCGGTTGGCCGGCCGGCCTCGTCGTGCTCACTGTCGACCAGGGCCGGATCCCGGCGGTCACTCGATTCCTCGACGTGGCTGTCTTCGGCGCGTTCGGGTTACCAATGACTCTCGACTGACGTCGGCGGTGAAGAACCGCCACCTCGACACTAACCGCGCGTGCGTCACACCCTCTACGGCGTCCTAGGACGCTAGGTTGACGGTCGGTGAGACCCACGACCTGGCCGATGGCTAACGGGTTCCGGTGCGCTTTCGGGGACGTACGGAGATCTGCACCGGAGTGCCCCGGAAGTCCCACTCCTCGCGTAGTTTCCGCTCGACGAACCGGACGTACCCGGGATCGAGCAGGCCGGTCGTGAACAGGACGAACTTCGGCGGGCAGACGCCGGCCTGGGTCGCGAACATGATCCGGGGCGCACGGCCGCCGCGGATCGGATGTGGCGTCGCCTGTACGAGTGCGGTGATCCACGCGTTCAGTTGCCCGGTCGGCACCCGTCGGCCCCAGTTGCCCAGGGCCGTACGCAGCGCCGGTGCGATCTTGTCCACCGCGCGACCGGTCAGCGCGGAGATGTTCACCCGTACGGCCCACGGAATGCGCCGCAGTTCGCGGTCGATCTCCTTGTCGAGGTAGTAGCGGCGGTCCGCATCCACCAGATCCCATTTGTTGAAGGCCAGCACGAGCGCGCGACCGGAGTCGGCCACCATGGACAGCACGCGTTGGTCCTGTTCGCTGATCGGCTCCCCCGCGTCGAGGAGTACGACGACGACCTCGGCCGCATCGATCGCCGCGGCCGTTCGCAGGCTCGCGAAATACTCCGTCCCGCTGGCGTGGCTGACCCGCCGCCGGAGCCCGGCGGTGTCGACGAAGTGCCACACCTCGCCACCGACCTGCACCAGTTCGTCGACCGGGTCGACGGTCGTGCCGGCGACCGGGTCGACGACCGATCGCTCTTCCTTGGCCAGCCGGTTGAGCAGGCTCGACTTGCCGACGTTCGGCTTGCCGACGATCGCGACCCGCCGGGGACCTGGCCCGCGGGGGGCATCTCGCGGCGCCGGCTCCGGAAACGCGGCGAGTACGTCATCGAGCAGATCTCCGGCGCCCCGTCCGTGCAGCGCCGACACCGGATGCGGCTCGCCCAGCCCCAGGCCCCACAGCGATGTGGCCTCGATCTCCAGGTTCGCGTTGTCCACCTTGTTGGCGACCAGGATCACCGGCTTCTTGCTCCGGCGCAGCATCTTGACCGCGGCCTCGTCGACCGCGGTCGAGCCGACCATGGTGTCCACGACGAACATCACGACGTCGGCCGTCGCCACCGCCATTTCGGCCTGAGCGGCGATCGCGGCGGCGCGGTCGCGCGCGTCCGGCATCCATCCACCGGTGTCCACCACCACGAAGCGCCGGCCGGACCACTCGGCGTCGTACGCGACCCGGTCCCGGGTAACGCCCGGCGTGTCCTCGACGACCGCCTGCCGGCGCCCGATGATGCGGTTGACCAGCGTCGACTTGCCGACGTTGGGACGGCCGACGACGGCGACCACCGGCGGCCTCAGCGCGACGCCGTCGGTCGCGGCCGCCTCGTCAAAATCGGCCGCGTCGAAATCCGCCGCCTCGATATCCGCCGCCTCGAGGTCCGCAGCCTCGGAATCCGCCACCTCGAAATCCGCATGGAGGTCAGCGCCATCGAAGTCGACGCGGTCGAAATCAGCGGCGTCTAACTTTGTGGCGTCTAACTCGGTGGTGTCTAACTCGGTGGCGTCTAACTCGGTGGCGTCAACGTCCGCGTCGGCACCGTGTGGGGCCTCGCGGGCGGCGTCCGGCCGACCGAAGCGCTCGGCCGCGCGGTCAGGTCGGCTCACTTTGCCACCTGCTCTGGCAAGAGTTCGACCAGGCGCGCGACGACGGCGTCAATGTCGAGTCCGGTCGTATCCACCTCGACCGCGTCGTCGGCCCGGCGAAGCGGCGACGTCGTACGGGTGCTGTCGAATGTGTCGCGGCGGGCCAGATCGGCTTGGATGGTGGCCAGTGCGTCGGCCGTCGCAGCGGTCCCGCCAGCTAGCTCTGTGCCGCGACGGCGCGCTCGCTCCGCCTCGGATGCGGTGAGGTAGATCTTCAGATCGGCGTCCGGCGCGACGGTGGAGCCGATGTCACGGCCCTCGACGACGATGCGACCGGTCGCGGCGATCACCTCACGCTGGCGGCCGACGAGCCGCTTGCGTACGTCCGGGACGGCGGCGACCGCCGACACGGCCAGCGTGACCTCGGGGCCACGGATCTCGACGTCGACCGGTCGGCCGTCGACCGTGATGTGCGGAGCCGAGGGATCGGTGCCACTGTCGAGCGTGATCTTGCCGCTGATCTCCGCGACGGCGGCGGCGTCGCTGGGATCGATGCCGGCCGCCAGGACCGCCCAGGTGACCGCCCGGTACATCGCGCCGGTGTCCAGGTAGCGTGCGCCGAGCGCGGCCGCGAGACGGCGTGACACCGTCGACTTCCCCGTCCCGGACGGCCCGTCGATCGCCACCACGCACCGTACGTCCGAGTTCACCGAAACCTCCGTGAGTGCCCTGATAGGCCTTCCCGGCCCCATCTATCATGCCGGGTCACGCTCGCCGATCCGCAATCGGAGCCCGTGAACGTGGGCGGTCACACGTCCGCTCACACTTCCGTCGCCGCCCGGCCTTCCTCGACGGCGGCGAACAGCGCCGCGACCTCGCCGCGACCGAGCCGGCGCGTACGCCCGGACTTCAGATCGCCGAGTCGGATGGGCCCGATCGCGGTCCGGATCAGCCGGTGCACCGGGTGACCGACCTCGGCGAGCAGCCGTCGGACGATGTGCTTGCGCCCTTCGTGCAGCACGATCTCCACGAGCACCCGGCCGCCGGCCTCCTCGACGGTCCGGAACGAGTCGACCGACACCGGGCCGTCCTCGAGCTCGACGCCCTCCATGAGGCGTTTGCGCAACCCCGGACGAACCGGTCCGGCGACCTCGGCGAGATACGTCTTCGGGACCTCGTAGGACGGATGCATCAGCCGGTGCGCGAGCGGCCCGTCGTTGGTCAGGAGCAACAGGCCTTCGCTGTCCTGGTCGAGGCGGCCGACGTGGTAGACCCGCTGCGGCACGTTGCCGAGGTAGTCGGCCAGGGCCGCCCGCCCCTTTTCGTCGGCCATCGTCGACACGACGCCGGCCGGCTTGTTGATCGCCAGGTAGAGGCGCCGGGTGTCGGTGACGATCCGTTCGCCGTCGACGTGGATCACCGAGCTGACCGGGTCGGCCCGGTCGCCGAGCTCGGCCACGCGCCCGTCCACCGTGACCCGCCCGGCCGCGATGAGCTCCTCGCTCGCACGCCGCGAGCCGATGCCCGCGGCGGCC
>DATCXD010000609.1:0-30061 GCA_036566005.1 Micromonosporaceae bacterium
GGCCGGCCGGCCACCGGACACGGCCGTCGTCGAAGAGGTCGCGGGTCCGCCCGCCTCGGACGCGCTCCACATCGCCATGTCGTCCGCCATGTCGCCCGACGGGAAACCGCTGCTGCGCAGCGTTCCGGTGAGGCGACCCGCGGTCAAGGCCTCGGCGGCGTCCGGTTCGGCCAGCGCCGCGTGCAGGATCTCCTCCAGCCCGCGGATCGTTGCCTCATTCGGTCGTATGCCGACCGCTTCCGCGACCTGTCTAGCCTGCCGGACCAGCGACGTCATGAGTTGACGTTGCTCTGTGGACAGCCGGCGCAACTCGTCGCGGTCCAGGGATGCGGTGGCGTCGCGCATCGAGGCGCCGAGGTCGACGAGGGCTCGGACATCGTCGGCGTGCGACCGAGCCAGCTGGTTCGCCAGCCACGCCGCGGCGTTGGGTTTCGCGAGTTTCCCGATCGCCGTCGCCACCTCCCGCGCGCCGGCAGCCCGGGCCGCCTTGGCCCGGTCATTGCGGGCGGCGACGAACTCATCGGCCGGCAGGGCATAGAGATCATTGGCCACCTTATCGACGGCGTCGGCGGGTTCGCCGTTGCCTCTCGCGCCCGACGTTGGAGCCACGGTTGGTCCTTCCGGTCGCGTTCGCGGTGTCCGTTGGCAGACCGTGTCGTCGCCCGGCCGCCTCACCGCCGCAGCGATAGCGACCAGGGGATCTCACGGACTGTACCAACGTCGACGCGGTCGCGGTGGGTAGCATGGCGGACCTACGTCGCGGGATCGGCCGCGGGTATCGCACCCGGGTGGGCGGCTCCGGTCAGCGCCATCGCGCCGCTTGCGACAGCCGATTCGGACGGTTCGATCAGGAGCCTCGTTGCGGCCGCCGCGGTCAATGGCGGTGCGAAGAGGTATCCCTGTCCGAGCCGACAGCCCAACGTGAGGAGCGCGTCACGCTGCTCGGGTTGTTCGATGCCCTCCGCAACCACTTCGAGGTTGAGCGACTTCGCCATCGCGAGGATCGCGATCACAATGCTGCGATCCGTACCCTCGTCGGCGACGCCGCCGATGAACGATCGGTCGATCTTCAGGGACTCGGCCGGAAACTGTTTGAGATAGGCCAGGTTGGAGTAGGAGCTGCCGAAATCGTCGAGCGCGAAATGGACGCCGCTGGCGTGGAGGATGCGGGTCACGGGGCCGACGTCGTCGCCGGCATGACTGCGCTCGGTGACCTCGAGCCACACGTCGGCCGGATCGACGCCGGTTTGGCGGATGAGCGAGTCGAGATGTCGTGACACGTCGGCCTGCCACAGTTGGGCCGCGGACAGGTTCACATTGAGGCGAAGGCCGCGCCAGCCGGGCAGGCGTTGCCACGCCGCGAGCTGCCGGCACGCCTGTTCCAGCACCCATGCTCCGATCCGTACGATCTCGCCCGTCTCTTCGGCGAGCGGGATGAAAACGTCGGGCGGGATCGGTCCGCGCTCGTGATGGGTCCACCGCAACAGCGCCTCGAAGCCGATGGGGCGGCCGGAGTCGAGGTCGATGAGCGGTTGGTAGACGACGTCGAATTCGTCGCGGTCGAGGGCCCGCATCAACTCCGAGCGGATACTGAGCCGATCGAGTGAGCGGTGGGATGCGGCGTCGTCGAATACCTCGACCGCACCGCTGCCGCGGGACTTGGCGACGTACATGGCGGCGTCGGCGTCGCGCATCATCGTCCCGGCCGTCGTCGCGCCGTGGGCGCCGAGGACGCCGCCGATGCTCGCTGAGACAGTCACCCGCTCGTCATTCAGGTCGAACGGTTCGAGCAACGCCTGGATCAGCCGGTTGCCGACGTCGCTGACGTCGTCCAGCGTCTCGATCTCGCCGAGAACGACGACGAATTCGTCGCCGCCGAAACGTGCCAGCAGGTCCTTCGAGCGGAGGGCCTTCTGGAGGCGCGCGGCGACCTGCCGAAGAAGGCGGTCGCCGGCCTCGTGGCCGAGCCGGTCGTTGACCGACTTGAAACCGTCGAGATCGCAGAACAGCAGGCCGATGAACGGCGCCGATCCCCTCTTCAGCACGTGATCGAGACGCTGCACCGCCAGTTCGCGATTCGCGAGGCCGGTGAGCGGGTCGCGCGTCGCGCGCCGCCGCAGTTCGTGGTAGAGGCCGGCGTTCTCCAGCGCGGTGGCGAGATAGCTCGCAAAGATCGTCGCGATCTCGATCACCTCGGCACCGAACGGTCGCGCTCGATCGCGGGTGGCGTAGAGCAGTGCGATCGGAACGCCGTCGCGCATCACCGGCACGCACGCCACGCTCCGCGGCAGCGGACTCGACGATGACGTGACCGTGGTGACCCACGCCTCACCGCCGACGACCGTCGACCATGCGCTCAGATCGGCGACCGGTAGCTCGGTCACCGGCGCGGCGTCGTTCGGAGCGTTGCCGTGATGCGCCTGTGCGTACGCCACGCCGTCGGAAACGCCGACGATCCAGGCATCGTCCGCGGTCGTCAGCCGCTGTACGAGTTCGGCCGCGGCGTCCAGCAGGGACTCGGAATCCAGGTGCGGCGCGAGCAGATGGCCCGACTGCGCGAGCCGTTCGATCGCCACGGCACGCTCCCGATCGTCGGCCGCGATACGCAGCCGGTGCGCAACCGACGACAGCACGTGCAGGTCAGTGCCACTGAACAGTTCGTCGCTGCTGCGGTAGAGCACGAGGAATTCGTCTGGGTTCTCGGGTGACGTGGACATCGGCACGTACGCGGCCGAACGCAGATCCAAACCGGCGAGGGCGGCCGGCAGGTTGTCGTCGGTCTCGTCGAGCTGGGTCGCCGCCGCGTTTCCGGTGGCGATGGCCTCAGCGGCGAGTGGACCGATCGGCCAGCCATCTCGGAAGGACGGGTCGTCCTCCGGCAGGCCGGTCGCGGTCGTGACGAGGAGACGATCACCCACGACGCTGACAATGCACACCGGGTCGGCATTGAAGGCATCGGACAGCACCGCGAGCGCCTGGTCGAGCAACTCGTCCGGCGCGGATGGGCTGCTGAGCACGGTGAGCAACCGAATGAGGCGACCCGTGTCGCGGTAGGCGTTGCTCGCGGCCGTCGTGGCCTCGATCAGCTGGACGGTCAGCCGTGAGACATCGTCGGAGGAGGGCGTTGTCATCGGCGCATCACAGCGCGACCGCGGTAACAGTGGCGTTGTGGTAACCGGCCACGCTCGTCGTACGGGCGAACTCGCCGTACGTGTAGACGCCGAAGATCGGTACGGAGCCGGCCGCCGCCTGCAGCTCCAGGGCCTCATCGTCGCCGCGCTCCTGCAGGACGTCGATGCGGGCGATGCAGCTGAACACGAGCAGCACGGATGCGTCCCGTCCAGTCACCGAGCGGTGGGCGACGTCCCGACTCGTCGACAACAGGTCCTCGGAGTCGCAGGACACGATCTGGATGGCCGAGTAGACGGGCAGCGGCGCGAACGTGTGGATCATCTCGTCCGGGCCCATGAACACGCCCCGGATGAGATGCGAGCCGTCCGGCTCGATGAGCCCGAACGCGTGGGTGGAGTAGAAGCCGCCCTCGCGTATGCGATCGAGTTCCTCCCGGTTGCCTTGGCGGATGTGTTCCTCGTACACGTCCCGCGCCGGTCGACCGGCGATCTCGTGCACGATCTGCCCGTCGGTCTTCGTGATGAGCAGCGGAAGCCCGATGGGGTGCCAACCGTGACCGACGGTGATCGGCAGCGGCTCGTCCGAACCGATCCACACCGCGACGGCGGCGTCGCCCAGCACCTGGTCGTTGAAGAAGACGTAGGTGCCACTCAGCCGCCGGTCGTCGCCCGCGCCGCCGCCGACCACCTGGACGGCGGTACCCGTGACGCGATGCATGCCGCCGATCAGGGCCTGCTGGCCGGCCGACAGGCCATCGACGAAAATCAGCAGCGTCGCGTGGGGCGTCTGTTCGGCTCCCAGGTCAGCGTGGGCCGATCTGGCCAGTTCCACGCCGGCCGCCTCACTTCCGGCAGAAAGACCTTCGACCGACGCGAAACCAAACCGGTAAGGACCGGCCGTCATCGCCAGCACGGCCACGCCGCTCGCCGGTCGGGTGAGGTGACCGCCCACGAAGTGGCCGGCGCTCGTTTCGCCGACCAACGGTGTGTCGCCCGTCACCGCCCGGATCGCGCCGAGCAGCGTCGTGAGGTCGTAACGCACGGACGCGTACACAATGATCATGGCGGCCTCGCGGCCGCCCAGCCCCGCGATCGCCTCCGCCGCGGCGATTGTGCCTGCCTCGACCGGATCGTCGGCCTCGCTGGTGCCGCTGGCGGCGTGCACCCGCGTTGGCAGTGTCTGCTGGGTCACGGCGTCTCTCCCTCGGGTCGGGTACGCCCGGAATGTGCCATCAATTATAGGAAGCCCGAAATGTATTGCGAGGCCGGCTCGCGTTACGGCCGGTCACAGCTGGGCCGCGGTTGACAGCATTTCTGCCGTTCGATTGGATATGCGCTCAAGCGTTGCGCCGAACGAGTCGACGTCACCGACCAGGTGACGCCTCGGCCAGCCAGGCGCCCCTTGCACGGAGCATGACCGTCGCAGCCGGCGGAGCCGTGCGTCGATGCCCCGGGAGACGACGATGACGGCGCGGCGAGCAACCAGGGTCGCTGCTGCGATCACTTTTCTCGTCGCGATCGCCCTGATCGCCGCGTGCGCGTCGTCCACCGGGCATCAGTCCGCCGTCGCGGGCTCGTCGGGGGGACAATCGGTGCCACAGACGGTAGTGATGCCGCCGGCGTCGCCGTCGGGTGGTGCGAGCAGCGCGTCGTCGAATCCATCGTCGTCGACGAGCAAGCCGCCGACGAGCACCGCGGCGAGCCGGCCGCGGGACGCGCTGAGCGGCGAGGGCGCCACCAACCGGGACGCCTGGGCGGCGTGGCGGGGTCAGCCGGTGCAGATCGACGAAGTGTGGAACGACGCGAAGGCCGGCAACGGAAAAATCACGTGGGCGTCGATGGACGCTCTGACGAGCACGAAGTACGGCTTCGCCCATGGCAAGTGGAAGGGCGCGATGTCGATCGGGCAGCCGATGTTCGCCGACAACGAGACCGTCCGGCAATGCGCGACATCATCCGAGATCACGACCTGGGCGAAGGATCTGAAGAAGGTCTGGCCGTCCGGCTCCGCCTTTATCCGGTTGGGCTGGGAGTTCAACGGCGACTGGTTCCATTGGGGCGTGAAGCCAGGCGATGCCGCCGCGTTCAAGTCCTGCTGGATCAAGTGGTACACGCTGGTCAAACAGGTGTCCACGAAGTTCGAGCTGGTGTGGAACCCGAACAATCAGAGCCACGACGCAAAGGTGGACGTGCGCGACTTCTGGCCGGGCAGCGCGTACGTCGACGCGGCCGGACCGGACGCTTACGCGCTCAGCTTCGACGGAAAACTGATGAACCCCGACCGGAAGGGCCCGAACGGCGAACCCCTGGGCATCAACGCCTGGGTCAACTGGGTCGCCTCGAAGGGCGTGCCGTTTGCCGTTCCGGAGTGGGCGATCCGGGACGGCGTGGTCTGGGGCTCGACCGATCCGACGTACATCGACCAGATGCGCGCCGCGTTCGTCAAGGCGGCCAAGTCGGCCACCGGTCTCGCGTACGAGTCGTATTTCGACGGCGGATCCAAATACAGCTGCAACCTCTCCATCCACGACCCGAACTGCGCGGGCGTGCACACGGCGGCGGCCAACCGCTACCTAGCGTTGTGGAACAAGCCGTATGTGAACTCTCACCCGTAGGTTGCGGTGGTTCGCCGGAGGGCAGCCGGGCGCCGCGGGGCGTTGCGGTAGCGTCGGGCCGTCGCCCCGACGACCGAGGAGCCGAACCCATGGGTACGAGACCACTGCTGAACCGTCGTCTCGAAGGCATGGGTACGACCATCTTCGCGGAGATGTCGGCGCTGGCGGTGGCGACGAAGTCGATCAACCTCGGCCAGGGCTTTCCCGACACCGACGGACCGTCTGAGATCGCCGAGGCGGCCGTCGCCGCGATCCGTGGCGGCCTCGGCAACCAGTACCCGCCCGGCCCCGGCATCCCCGAGCTACGGAGCGCCGTCGCCGAGCACCAGCAGCGCTTCTACGGCCTCACCTACGACCCGGACGCCGAGGTGCTCGTCACCGCCGGCGCGACCGAGGCGATCGCCGCGGCGATGCTGGCGCTGCTCGAGCCCGGGGACGAAGTGATCGCGTTCGAGCCCTTCTACGACTCGTACGCGGCCTGCATCGCCATGGCCGGCGCCCGCCGCGTGCCGCTGACCCTGCGCGCGCCCACGTTTCGACCCGACATCGACGAGTTGCGGTCGCTGATCACCCCGCGGACGCGACTGCTGCTGGTGAACTCGCCGCACAATCCGACCGGCATGGTGCTGCGACCCAACGAGGTGGCCGCGATCGCCGCGCTCGCGATCGAGCACGACCTGCTGGTGGTAACCGACGAGGTGTACGAGCACCTGGTCTTCGCAACCGGGATGGTCTTCGCGAACGGGGTGAGCGCGGACTTGGCGGCCGCCGCCGGACATCACCCGATCGCGGCACTGCCCGGCATGCGCGAGCGAACCGTCTCGATCTCGTCGGGCGGCAAGACGTTCTCGTTCACCGGCTGGAAGGTCGGTTGGGTCACCGGGACGCCGGAACTGGTCGCGGCCGTACGGACGGCGAAGCAATACCTCACGTACGTCAGCGCCGGACCGTTCCAGTACGCCATCGCCACCGCGCTGACCCTGCCCGACGCCTACTTCACCGACTTTCGAGCCGATCTGCAGGCCAAGCGTGACCTGTTGGCGACCGGCCTGGCCGACATCGGATTCGATGTGTACGCCCCGGATGGCACGTACTTCATCACGACCGACGTCACGCCGCTCGGGTCGAAGGACGGGATCGAGTTCTGCCAGGCGCTGCCCGGCCGGTGCGGTGTGGTGGCCATTCCGAACGTGGTCTTCTACGACAACGCGGACGTCGGGCGCAGCCAGGTGAGGTTCACGTTCTGCAAACGCCGCGAGGTGCTCGAGGCGGCGGTCGACCGCCTACGCAACGGTCTGCTCGGTTAGGGCGCGCCGCTGCTGTTGCCGTCGACATCGTTGTTGCCGCCGTCGTTGCCGTCGACATCAACGTTGCCGTCGCCGGCGCTGCCGATCTCGCCGAGAACCAACGCGGCCGCCGGCAAGTCATCGTGCCCCGACATCGCCTTATTACCATGCGACTGCGCCGTCGTGGTCGATGAAGGTGCCAGATTCGGCGTCGTCGGGCAGGTTCGCCGCGGCAACGACGATGCGCGCGGCCTCGTCTGGAGTCAGCGGTGCATGTTCCTTGTTGGCCGGGGTGAGTTCGGTCTGCACGAAGCCTGGACACACCGAAGTGACCTTGATGTCGGTGTCGGCCAGCTTCTTGGCCAGGCTGATCGTGACGCTGTTCAGCGCTGCCTTCGACGCCTGATAGGCCGGCACGATCATCTGGTAATACGGCGAGTCTGGATCGGCCTGGTTACTCAGCGAACCCATGGTCGTCGACACGTTCACGATGCGTCCCATCGGGCTGCGTCGCAGCAGCGGCAGGAAAGCCTCGGTGACCGCGACCGGCCCGAACAGGTTGGTGTCGAAGGTGGCCGCGAACATGGCGGGGTTCGCGAACTCGTGTTCAGTGCCGTCGGTAGCTTCTGGCAGTACGCCGGCGTTGTTGACCAGCACGTCGAGCTGACCTTGGTTCTGCGCGACGTGTTTCGCGGCGGCGGCGATGCTGTCCGAAGAGGTGACGTCGAGTTGAATGGGTTGGACGTCCAATCCGGCCTCGCGCAGTTTCGCCGCCGCCGTCTCGGCGCTCGCCTGGTCGCGGCCAGCGAGCAGCACGCAGGTGCCGTCCTGGGCGAGGGCGCGGGCAGTGGCGAATCCGAGTCCGCGGTTTGCGCCGGTCACAAGTGCGATGGGCATGTGCTTCCTTTCTGACGTGGTGCGCCGCGAGCCGGTGCTGTTCCGGCCGCGGCAAACGGATACTTCCGCAAGGAAGACGCTCGACGGCGTACGAACGTGAGGTCCGTTGGCCGAGGTCTTGCGGACCCCAAGTACACATCTCGCACCGCAAGACCGCTGGCGGGAATCGGACGCCGCATTGCGGGCAGTGCGCAAAGGCCGCAGCCGGACGTTTGCAGCGCCGACATAAGAGGATCCGCGCGTGCGAAGGATGACAGCAGTCGTGCATCTCACTCTTCCGCGCGAACCGAGTTAGGCGCGCCGTGGACGGGGCCGTGGCAACCGAGTGAGCGTTCGCCACGGCGGATGGGGGCAAGGCTTACCCGCGACCGTTCAGTTGGTCGCGACTATTTCTGTCGCGGCGGGTGATTGATGGCCCACCTGGACCAGTCATCGAGTGCCTTATTGATCCTCAGGCCAGCCTCGGCGGCTATGCGTATGGACCTGGTCTGCGGGCTGTCGCCGTACTCGCCGCGGTCCTTCGCGACGGCGATCGCTCGGTACTTGGCGGCGAGTTCGTGATAAAACGCCGCCTCCTTCTCGAGATGCGCGGCTAGCTCGTCGGGTGTCATGAGCCAGAAGAAGACGGACCGGAGCACCGGCTCCAGCCGCAGCGTGTGGTCCACGTCGACGTCGGTCAGCCAGCGCCGGACCTCGCGGATGCCGGACTCGGTGGGCCGGTAGGTCTTTCGGCGTCGGGGGCCTTCGGATTCGATCTCGATGAAGCCTTCGGCCTCGAGCTTCCCCAGCTCGCCGTATATCTGCGGATGTCCCGCGGGCCAGACCGAGCCCAGTAGTTCCTCGAAGCGGCGGGTCAGGTCCCAGCCGCTCGCCGGCTGTTCGGCGAGGAGGCCGATCAGCGCGTGTCTCAGCGACATGCTCTGCTCACACGTGCACAGTAACATGTTGCCCTTGACATATTGAGGTCATGGCGCAATCCTAGTAGCACATGTTCAAACGAACATGTCCATACAGACATGGGAGTGTTTCGTGGCACGAGCAGACAAGGGTAACGTGTTCATCACCGGGGCAGCGTCCGGCATCGGCGCTGCTACCACCGGCCAACTGATTCGCAACGGTTATCGGGTGTTCGCCGGCGTGCATCGCGACACCGGCTCGTTGGCCGGGGCGTCAGGGGTTCAAACTGTCCCGATCGACGTGACCGATCCGGGCAGTGTGGTCGCCGCGGCGAAGAACGTGGCGGCGGCAGTCGGATCGCAGGGGCTGCGGGCAGTCGTCAACAACGCCGGCGTCATCGTCCAAGGCCCGCTGGAGTTGGTCCCCGCGGACGAGTTGCGTCGCCAGTTCGAGATCAACACCGTCGGGCCGGTGCAGGTCATACAGGCGTTCCTCCCGCTGCTCCGGACAGGACACGGTCGCATCATCAACATCAGTGCGCCAACTGCCCGAGTGCCGATTCCGTTCATGGCGCCGATCGGCGCGAGCAAGGCAGCGCTCGCCTCGTTATCGGATTCGCTCCGACTGGAGTTGGGCGTCTGGGACATCCCCGTCGTCGTCATCGAGCCGGGCGGCACCGACACGGCGATCTTCCGCAAGGCCGAGGCAGCGATGCAGGACGCACTCGCCGCTGCCGATCCGGCAAAGATCGCCTCATACAGCGATCAACTCGCTGCCGTGGCAAAGGCGGCCGCGAAGCAGAAGCTCGGGCCGGCCGATCCGGTCGCCAAGGCGATCGCGGGCGCGGTTCAGGCTCGAAAGCCGCGGCGCCATTACACCGCGGGGTCCGGCGTGGCGATATTCGGGGTGCTCGCACACGTCCCGGCCGGGCTACGCGAGCGGCTTGTCAAGTCCGTATTCGGACTCCGCTGAGAGCTGACCAATCACGAAGGTCGCAGGACCCGTCGGCGACACCGACCTGCTCATCAGGAGCGACGACACCCGGGACGCGGTGCCTCGATCAGCGCACAGAACGCACCATTCAACCAATCGGATCGACCGTCTACGCTGCCGCCCTTTAGCTCGGGCCGGTTCGGATGCTCCACGGCCCAGCACATTGCGTGGCCGGCCGGGCCGGAGCCGGCAACACCAGCGGCGGCTCCCGGAAGCGGTACACCAGGATGGTTCCGGCCAGTGCGTCGACCGGGCAGTAGTTGCGCAACCAGGCCAAGCGGGCGCTGTCGGCGCTGGTGAGCGCCGTCGCGGACACCGCGACCCAGCCGGACACCGCGCTCGGTACGACGCTGGACAGTGGACGAGCGCCTGGTATGTCCGACTCGCTCACGCCCCGTGGCCCGAAGTAGGCGACCCACGGGTCACGGCCTTCGCTCCAGGATCGCAGCGCGTAGAAGCCCTGTCCCCAGTCGACATTGGAGTCGGTAACCACGGCGTAGCCGGGCGTGAACGGCGGGGCCGTCCACGCCAGCGAGGTCGGGAATGACACCGCCGTGCTGGCGAAGCCGGCCGCGAGCAGTACGGCCGAGGTGACGGTGAGGGCCCGTCGCCATTCGAGCCCGAAGCGTTGAACGACCGGCACGAGCGAGCTGGCCGCCACCCCCCACAGCGCCAGCACCGGCAGCAGCAGCCGCACGCCGATATTGAGCGGCCCGGCGACGGTGAATCCGGCCAGCACGATCGCCGGCAGGCCGACCGCCAGCAGCGTACGTCGGCGGGCATCCCGATCCGTCCACCACCACGCGACCGCGCCGCCGACCAGCAGCAGCAGGATCGGAGCCGGGTATTTGATCAACAGGCTCAGCGGCCAGAACCACCAACGGGCACCGGTGTAGGCGATGCCGAGCAGATAGCCGTGGATCCCGCTGGCGTTGTAGGAGGCGAGGTAGGAGACCCCGTCCAGATACGGCTTGGGCGCGATGACGGTCGGATGCGTGAGCACGACCGGGTCCAGGATCACGTACGGGATCCACAAGCCGATCCAGGCCACGGCGGCCGCCAGCCCCGTGTACGCGAGCGCGCGCCGGACACCGGACCGCCAACTCGCCCCGAGGATGACCGCGAGGCTCACGAGCACGACGAGCGCGCCGGAGATCGACGTACCGGCCGTCAGCGCCAGGGCGAGTCCGGTCCACACGACCGCGCGGATGGTACGGAGCCGGAGCCAGCGCGCCAGGGCCCACGAACTCAGCGTGACAGCGAGGGCGAACGGCACGTCGGTGCCGTCGAGGTGGCCGATCCCGAGCACGAGCGGTGACGCGAGCCAGAGCAGACCGGCCAGGGCGCCGGCCGTCGCGCCGAACAACTCAGCCGCCAGGGCGTACGCCGCGAACGCCACCCCGACGGTCTCCAGGAGCGGCACGAGCCGCGAGGCGAATGTGATGTCGCGCAGCCGGTCGGCCGACGACTGGGCCTGGACGAACTGTGCGCTGCACGTGCGCTCGTTGTCGTCGGCGCAGGACGCGGTCGCCGGGACAGCCGGGTGGACGGCGAGCACCGGAAGCGCCGCGAGCGCCTTCGGCAACGGCGGATGCTCGGCGTTGAACGCCAGGTCGTGGTGGAGCACCGCCGCGATGCCCGCGGCCACGTACACCGGCTCGTCGTACGTGGGGGAGTCGGACCGCGCCTCGCTGAGCCCGAGCGCCAGAAAGCCGACGGCCGCGATGGCCAGCAGCGCGAACGGAAGCCGTCGCACCCAGGCAACGTTCGCGGTCATCGCGGTTGCCCGGAGTCTAGGAGCCAGATGATCTCGGACCAGCCTAACGGTATGACGATGGTCGCGCCGATCGCACGGCGCCCGAGCGAGCGTAGCAATGGGCGCCGCCGCGAGTCGGTTGCCGACCGGTTTGTCGGCGATGCCTGGGGCCCGGGGACGGCGATGGCTGGGCCGGCAATGGCTGGGCCGGCAATGGTGATGGCTGGGCTCGAGCTACAACGCCGAGATTGTTGCCGGCGCGCGTTCGGCGCGGCTGAGGGCACGAAGCGCCGCGGTGTGGCCGTGGCGGCGGACCGACAGGCGAGTCAGTAGGTCGAAAACCGGCACCATCACCGACTCCGGAAGTTCCGGTGTCGGGATGCGTACGCTCACGGCCAGGTCGTCGGAGTGTACGGCGATCTCCATCATGCGCGTGATCAGGAAGTCGTCGAGGGCCAGCGACCACGGGCCGGTCGGCATCCGTACGGATCGATCGATGGGTTCGTCCGGAAGCCGTACCGACAGCATGGCCAGCGCCTCGGACGCGGTCTCGGCGACGGCGGCCGGCCCCTCCTCCGCCGCCGACTCGCTGGCGGCGCGGATCGCCGTGTTGGTCTCCTGGTCCCAACTGGCGCCGAACCAGGTCGCTCGACCGTAGTGCTCGATGATCGTCACCCGCGCTACATCCGTCGGGGCGGCGTCCAATGCCCGTGCCGCGGAGACGATCTGGCTGGTCAAATGCGCGGCGAGCCCGCCGACGGACATCCCGGCGAGCGCACTCGGCGCCGACCATGCCGCGGAGACCGCGGGATCGGCGACCAGGGTCGCGGCGGATGTTGCGGCGTGCAGGTATGCGTTTGCGATCATGCGCGGCAGGCTAGCAGTCCACGGCCCGAGCCGCCGCCTCAATACCGCACCAGGTCGCCGTCTCGACGCGCGCCGCATCGCCGCACGTGGATCACCGGACGTGGATCGCCTAATGGAACATGACGTAGCGGATCGGATCGGCGCCGGTCAGTCGATAGCGTCCCGGATCGGGTGTCCGGCCGCCGAGTAGGCGGACGAGCGTGACGGCGTCGGTCTCGAGCGTCGCATAGCGCCGATGGGTAGCGTCAGCCCCGAGGCTCAGTTCCGACGGTTCGCTACCCAGGCGCAGTGTGCCCAACGGCAGCTCCACCTGTGTCAGCGGGATCGCCGCTCGGGGGCGGCGGCTGAGCTCCTCGAACAGGGTCACCGCATCGTGCAGGCCGTCGCTGGCGTACGCGGTCTCGATGCCGAGCGCGTCCCGGACATCGCCGCCGTGCAACCATTCGCCGAGCGCCAGGCGGTCCAGTTTGCCCTCGGCCGCCGCGATGACCGCCGCGCCCGCGGCGTAGTTGGTCTCGAGCTCGTCGAGCACCTGTTGGATCGGCAGCTGCTTGCGGTCATCGACGTCGCGCTGGTTCTCCTCGGGGGAGAAGCCGTGGGTGGTCCCGGCGGCGGCCATGCCGAGCGCAGCGGCGCAGTGGGCCACCACATCGCGCACGCTCCAGCCCGGCAGCACCGTGGGCCGGTCGAAATCGTTCGGTCGCAAGCTCCGCAGGATGGGCAGGATCGCGTCGCGCTCGGTGAGGAGGAGCCAGGCTCCGCGGGACTGTGCGTGCGACGACTCGGCGGTCAGTGATTCGGTCACACCGCGAGCGTAGTTGGTTGCACGCGCGTCAAGGATGCATCGATCGTCCGGCATTGCCGCGACCGAGCAGCAGCCGCCACGGTAGTAGAGCCGACTCCGCCTGTACGGACGCGCTCATCTTCGACCGGCCGTTGGTGCGGTCTTCGAAGCGGATCGGCACTTCGACAATGGACAGCCCCGCGCGCGCCGCCCGGTAGTTCATCTCGACCTGGAACGCGTACCCGTTGCTGGCTATCGACGCCACGTCGACGGTGCGCAACGCATCGGCGTGCCAGGCCTTGAATCCAGCCGTCGCGTCGCGTACGCCAAGCTGCAGGATCGTATTCACGTAGCGGTTCGCCCACGTCGAGAGCAGCCGGCGTCGCATCGGCCAGTCGCTTGCGACCTCGCCACCGTCGACGTATCGCGAGCCGATGACCACGGCGGCCCGGCGTCGATCCAGGATGTCGACCATCTGCGGAATCGCGGCGCACGGGTGGGAAAGGTCGGCGTCCATTTGGATCACGATGTCGGCGGCTTCGCTCAACGCGCGGCCGATCCCGGCAACGTACGCGCGTCCGAGTCCGTCCTTCGTCGATCGATGCAGAACCGTGATCGGGATCGGCGCGGTGATCGCGAGCTTGTCGGCGAGTTCGCCGGTCCCGTCCGGAGAGTCGTCATCGACCACGAGAAGGTGCAGGTTCGGCAGGCCCAGCGCGGCGAGAGAGTCGACGAGCGTCGGCAGATTGTCGCGCTCGTTGTAGGTCGGCACGACCACGGTGATCTTTGTGCCCTCGGTCACGAGCCGCACCGTTTCGCCCGCACCGTCTCCGCATGCCCGCTCATATGCGCGTGGTGGGCGGCTCGGTCGACGTGACCATAGTGAGGTCGCGGGTCGTGCTGACGGACAGGAGCGTGAGGGCGGCCAGCGCCACGCCGGCGATCGCCGGGAGCGCCACCTCCGTCCGGGTGGTCGCGGCGAACGACAGCACCATTGCCGCGGTCGCGGCGGTCGCCGTGGTCAGAAGGGCCATTCCGGCGTGTACCCGCGCTGTCGATGCAACCCGCGATCGGGCCGGATCCATGGTCGCGAGAATCCGGCATGTCTGGAACAAGGCGGCGGCGATCGCGAGATACCAGCACACGAGTATGACCAGGCGTAACGCCATGGGCGCGGACGCGGCCGCCGTGTGCGCGAACAGCGCCGCGCCGGCGCCGACGGCGCCCGGGATGGTCAGCCGCTTGACCGATTCGGCGGCGATCCAACGGACCATGGCCGCGTCGCCGCGCGGCCATGGCGCGACGAGTACGGCGCCGACCGCGATCGCGATGGCGCTGGTAGCCAACCCCGCCTCGCGGGTGGCGTCGGCGACCAGATGACCGTCGGTCTCGACGAGGAGATGTGACAACAGCCAGCTGGCCATCGCCAGCGCGACCGCGGCGACGCAGACCCGGTTGAGCCGGCGCTGCCGAGTGTCGGCGGGCCAGACCGCCGGATGTAGCCACATGTCCACAATGCCGAGGGCGAGGCCCGGTACGTCGTGCGCCCGGACCGTCGAGGCTCGGATGTCCGCGCCCCACTGGGCTTGAAACGGCCGTGGGTAGAGCCGGATCAGGCGGTCGACCATGCTCATGTCAGGCCGATCCCCAGGTTTCGCAGACCGGCCTGCGCGATGTGCGCCATCGACCGCAACTCGTGTTCGAGCACCTCGCGTCCGGCCGCCGTGAGTCGGACGGGATGCTGGCGACCTTGCTCGCTCAGTCCTTCGACGAGACCCTTCGCCTCGAGTCGGGCCAACGCCCCGTAGAGACTGCCGACGCCCAGCCGTCGCCCGGTGAGCTGTTCGATTGCCACATTGATGGCATAGCCATGCTGGGGACCGTCGGCCAAAGCGCACAGCACGAGTGTCTGCGCGTCTGTTGTCTGCACCGGGACCTCCTTCGGGGGATAAGTCGACAGGCTACTACACCTCAGGTACTACGTGACGAATAGTACGCGACATGTACTAGTGAGGGTGTTGCGTACTACGATCTAGGTACTACACCACCCGTACTATGCTGCGGTTGTGCCTTGGGTGGGACTTGGCGGCGAGTCCGTCGTGTCACCCCCGGCGTGCAACGGAAGGAGCGACGTGCGACTTGCCCGACCGTTGTACGCGGTCTATACCCGCTGGCTTCGCCGGCAGGTGCTCAGCGCGCCGCGCCCGCAGCACGTCGGGCTCATTATGGACGGAAACCGCCGGTGGGCGCGGCAGATGGGCATGGCCAACCCCAGCGTCGGTCACCGCTACGGCGCCGAGCATGTCGAAGACGCGTTGTCGTGGTGCGAGGCGGTGGGGATCAAGCACGTCACGGTATTCGTCTGCTCGACCGAGAACCTCCAGCAGCGCGACAGCGACGAGGTCGCGTTCCTCATGGACCTGATTGAACACGTGATCGCCGACAAGCTCACGCGACCCGACGCCCGATGGCAGGTTCACGTGGCCGGCACTCTCGACCTGCTTCCCGACGCCACCGCCCGAGCGCTCAAGTCGGCGGTCGACGGCACTAGCCGTTGCGCCACGGGCGCGACGGTCACCCTCGCCATCGGGTACGGCGGCCGGCAGGAGGTCACCGACGCGCTGCGCGACCTCATGCTCGAACGGGCCGCAGACGGGCAATCGTTGGTCGACGTGGCCATGAACCTGACGACGGACGATATCGCCCGACACCTCTACACTGCCGGTCGTCCCGACCCCGACCTGGTCATTCGCACCAGCGGCGAGCAACGCATGTCGAACTTTCTACTGTGGCAGAGCGCGTACGCGGAGCTGTACTTCTGCGATGCGTACTGGCCGGCTTTCCGCGAGATCGACTTCCTTCGAGCGCTGCGAAGCTTCGGTGCGCGGGAACGGCGATTCGGAGCGTAACGGCGGGCGTAGGGTGGGTCTGCCGGCTGGCCAGCTCTTGTAGCGGATTCGACCGAGCATCGTGCAGGTCGCCGCGACGCCACACGAGAGGCGGTCCCAGCATGCGGTCCGACATCAGCCAGGGCGGCATCTTTCCCGACTACGCGCTGCCCGACCAGACCGGCACCGTCCGTACGCTCAGTGAGCTCCAGGGCCGCGACCCGCTGGTCCTCATGCTGTCGCGCGGCCACTACTGCCCGAAAGAGCACCAGCAGCACCTTGAGTTGGCGGCGTTCCAGTCGAAGGTCGCCGTCGCCTACACCCAGATGGTCACGATTTCCACCGACGAGCACCACACGCTGCAGGAGTTCCGCGCGTCGGTCGGTGCCCAGTGGACCTTCCTCTCCGACCCCGGGCGGACGATCCAGAGGGACCTGGACATCCAGGAGTACACAGATCCCGAGCACGACCCGATGATCCCGCACACGCTCGTGCTCAAGCCGGGGCTCGTTATTCACAGCATCTACAACGGCTACTGGTTCTGGGGTCGCCCGTCGGTCGACGATCTGTGGCGTGACCTGCGCGCGGCGTCGCGGGAGATCCGGCCGGACTGGGACCTGAGCACGCGGGGCCTGCGTGAGGCCTGGGTCGCGGGCGACCACTCTCCATTTCACGGATGGGACCGGCGCTAAGCCGCACTGAGCACGCTCGCTCGCAGGCACGGCGACGTACCTCTGGGATCGGATCGGGAACGAAGCGCTCGGTCGAGCCGCCGTCACGCTGTTACCTCGCCAGCCGGTTTGACGGTGACGATCTCGTCGCCCGCGGCCGATGCAGGAGCGGATCTGCGCCGGACCAGTCGCCGTCCCGGCCATTGGCTCGCGCTTCCGATGACCGAGAGCACGGCCGGTGCGAGGAGCGACCGCACCACGAACGCGTCGAGGAGGATGCCGACCGACAGCGCGAAGGCCAGCTCCCGGAAGGGTTGTAGCGGTATCAATGCCAGCAGCCCGAAGCTCGCCGCGAGGGTGAATGCGGCGATGCGGATGGCTCGGGCCGACTGGGGCAGGGTCACGGCCAGCGCCTCGCGCAACGGCCGGCCCTGGGCCTCCTTCCACGCCGGGCCGATGCCGAAGATGTTGTAGTCGGAGCCGAGCGAGATCAGGACGACCGCAGCGGCGAACGGCACATAGAATGTGATGCCGTCGTGGCCGAGCGTGTCCTCAAACAGCCACACGGTCAGCCCGAGCGTTGCGGCGATGGCGAGGAGGCTGCATCCGAGTAGCACCAGCGGTGCCAGCGGCGCTTTCAGATACAGCATCAGGAACAGCAGGTTGGCGGCGAGCGCGGCGAGTGCGATGCGGCTCAAGTCGTGGACGGTCTGATCGACGATGGCTGCGGTGATCGCGGTGTCGCCGTCGATGCTCACCCGTGCCCCGCCGAGCCCGGCCGCCGCGGCCAGGCCGGGGAGGTCCCGCTGCAGGCGTGACATCGTCGCCACGGCTTTGGCGCCCAACGGGTCGTCGGACAGCACAAGCAGGTACCGGGCGGCGGCGCCGTCCTTCGACGAGAGCAGCGGGGCGAGCTGCGTGATTGTCACGTCGGTCGGGCCGATGACCGCCGCGATGCCGGATCTGCGGGCGATCGACTTTTCGAGTGCGGCGAGTTGGGGCTTGTGCCCGGTGATGCCGGCTCCTTCGAGGAGGATCTCGGTCGGCGACAGGATGCCCTTCGCGAATCCGGTCTCGGCCCGGTCCGCTGCCGCTCGAGCGGGGTCACTGCTGGGCAGCGCTTGGATGAATGACAAACCGAGAGTGAGGTGACGGGCCGGCGCAGCAGCCCATAGCAAGCCGCCGACGCAGGCGACGAGCACGATCAGCGAGTAGGCCGGTCGGGTAAGCATCCGCGACCAGCCTGTCGCGGGAGCGACGACCGGTCCGTCGGGCGCGGCCGTCCGGGTCCTTCTGCGGGGGGTCCAGAACAGTGACGATCCGAGGATGCCCAGAAGCGCTGGCATCAGGGTGACCGCGACGATCATCCCGATCAGCACGGCGAGCCCCATGCCGGGGCCGAACGCGCGGAACGTCGGCGAGCCGGCGACGATGAGCGCCCCGGTACCGGCAGCGGCGGTGATCCCCGCGATTGCGATGATCGGCGACGATTGTGCGGTGGCCCAGCGGGCGGCGGTGAGCCGGTCAGCCCCGACTTCCAGTTGCGCTCGAGCGGCCGATAAGTAGAACACCGCATAGTCAGTTACCACGCCGAGCAGCAGCGCGATCAGCAGCGGCTCGGCCTCCTGCGGTACCGCGATGTCGTAGCGCGCGGCCAGTGCGCCGCCGACGTGCAGGGTGAACACGACTGCCACGCCGGCTACGGCCAGCGCAGCGATCGGAGCTAGCAACGACCGGAACGCGAACGCGACGATGAGGAACACGGCGGCCACCGTCGCGGCCTCCAGCCACTTGAGTGACGACAGCATGATGTCGCTCTGTTCGACGCGTGCCGGTATCGATCCGCTGATCCCGACCACGTCGTCGTCGGCTCGGAAGTGCTCGGCAACATACTGCCGGGCCGCTGCCGTCTGCTGGCCGAAGTCAAGGTCGGGCGGCATGAACAGGTACGTGATGATGGTGGTCCCCGGTTGCCGTACGCCGCGTAGCGCCGCGTTCGGAACCGGTACCGCCGCCCGGACCGATCCGGCCCGGGCGGTCACGGTTTCGCGGGCGCGGGCTATGGCTCGCGCCATCACGGGCGCGGGCAGGCCGTGGGCGTTGTATTGCACGATAGCGACGCGGCTCAGGAGTGAATATCCGAATTTGTCGGCCGATCGCAGCTCCGTCTGGACGGCCGGATTATTCGTCGATACCAGCTGACTGAGATCCTCGCCGTTGTTGCCGATCGCCGGCAGCCGCATGAAAACCACGACGGCCCCAGCGACCCAGCCGGCCAGGACGATCCATCGCAGGCCGACCATCAGGCGGGCGTACGCCCGCAACAACAAGCTGAATCGCGAGCGGCTGCGACTACCGGTGTCGGCGGTCATCGGACATCACCGTAGTTTCGGGGAGTGATGACCGGCGATACCCGCCAGCTGAGGTACAGAAACGCCCGCCCGGAACGCTGCCCGGAATCGAGGTATGGCGCGCAGCCTCGGCGTACCGGAGATCGGGCGCCGTATCCGGCTCGGCTAACGGCAAAGTCTCGGTTCGGCATCGATGAGGTCGTTGATCTTGCCTTAGCAAGTGCGGCGCTCTACCGTTCGGGAACGTTCCCGGGATCGATTCCAGGACCTTCCCGAGACGCGTGTGATCATGGCGCACATCGGCAAGACCGCCCGAGAAGGTCTCGGGCGCATGACGTGGGGTTCCTGAAATCTGAAGTTGACGTCATTTCCTCCGGCGGCCGCGTTTCGTATGTCGTTCGAGATCTTGTGCGGCATTTCGGCGTAGGCGGCCACTTGCCCCGATCCACCCAGCGAGCGCATCCAGGTCTCGAGTACGGAGGTCAACGTGAGTCAGTCGAGTTTGTCCCGGCGTAACTTCCTTGGTCTAACCGTGGGCGCCGCCGGTGCCGCGGCCCTCGCGGCATGCGGCACCTCAGGTCCGTCCAGCGCGGGTAGCGGCAAGAGCACCGCTGCGTACTGGTCGCTTTCCGGGCCGCCCGGTCAGCCGATCCGTCAAGCGGCCATCGACCGCTTTAACAAGGCGAACCCGTCCACCAAGATCAAAGCGACGTTCTTCCAGAACGACGCGTATAAGCAGAAGATCAAGACGGCGATCGGCGCCGGTCAGGCCCCGACGATGATCTGGGGCTGGGGCGGCGGCGGCCTCAAGACGTATGTCGACGCCAACCAGGTCGTCGATCTGACCGACTGGTTCGGGCAGAACGCCGCCGTCAAGCAGAAGATCCTGCCGTCGACGTTCGGAGCCGGCACCGTCAACGGCAAGATCTACGCCATGCCGATCGAGACCGTGCAGCCGATCGTGCTCTTCTACAACAAGAAGGTTTTTGACCGTGTCGGCGTGCAGCCGCCGCAGTCTTACGGCGACATCCTCGACCTGATCCCGAAGTTCAACGCCAAGGGGATCGCGCCGTTCTCGCTTGCCGGCCAGTCCCGGTGGACGAATATGATGTGGCTCGAGTTCCTGCTCGACCGTCAGGCCGGCCCCGACGTGTTCAACAACGTGTTTGCCGGCCAGGCGGACGCCTGGTCCGACCCGGCCGTGCTGGAAATGCTGACCAAGGTGCAGAACCTGGTCAAGGACAAGGCGTTCATCAAGGGCTTCTCGTCGATCACCGCCGACTCCAACGCCGACCAAGCTCTGCTCTACACGGGCAAAGCCGCGATGATGGTGCACGGCTCCTGGTCGTATGGCATCCAGGTGGCCAACGGCGGCAACTTCGTCAAGTCCGGCGGTCTGGGCTGGATGAACTTCCCCGGGATCGACGGCGGCAAGGGCGACCCGTCTGACACCGTTGGCAACCCCGGCCAGTACCTCTCGATCTCGTCGAAGTCGTCGGCCGCCGACCAGGCCGTGGCGAAGAAGTTCTTCTCCACCACCCTGGTTGACGACGCCGAGAAGGCCGGCTGGGTCAAGTCGGGCGGCGTGCCGGTCCTGACTGACAGCGCCAGCCTGTTCACCGGCGACGACGCGCAGTACCTCAAGGACATGTCCGCGATCGCGTCGGGGGCCAAGATCTTCGCTCAGTCCTGGGACCAGGCGCTGAGCCCGACCGTCGCCGAGACGCTGCTGGACAACATCGCCAAGCTGTTCCAGCTGCAGATCAGCCCGCAGCAGTGGGTCGACAGCATGAACGGGGTCATCGGTCAATGACATCGCTCGCTCCGCCCGCCGCACGGGTGAACGCGTCTAAGGGCGCCGGCGGGCGGAGCGGCGTCGCCTGGATGGCGCTGCCCGCACTGCTGATGTTCCTGGCGTTCGGCCTGGTGCCGCTCGTCGGCGTGCTTGCATTGACCTTCACCACCTGGGACGGGATCGGCGCGATCCACCCGTCCGGGCTGACCAGCTGGCGGTCCGAACTCGCCGACCCCGGGCTGCTGCACTCGCTCTGGGTCACGTTCGAGATCATGGCTATCTCGTGGGTCGTGCAGACTCCGATCTCCATCCTGATCGGAGTGTTTCTGGCCGCATCCAAGAAATACCGTGGACTATTGGCGGTGCTGTACTTCGTCCCGTTGCTGCTGTCCTCGGCGGCCATCTCGATCACGTTCAAGGCGCTGCTCGACCCAAACTTCGGAATTGGCGCCGGCCTCGGGCTCGGCATACTGAAGCAGGACTGGCTCGGCGACCCCAAGCTCGCCGTCGGTGTGCTGATATTCGTCGTGTCGTGGCAATACATACCCTTCCACTCTTTGATCTACCAAGGCGCGGTCCGCCAGTTACCCGTCTCGATGTACGAGGCGTCGCAGCTCGACGGCGCGGGCCGGGTCCGGCAGTTCTTCTCGATCACGCTGCCGCAGATCAAGTACACGATCATCACTTCGTCGACGCTGATGGTCGTTGGCTCGCTGACGTTCTTTGACCTGATCTACGTGCTCACCGGCGGCGGTCCTGGTGACTCCACCCGTGCCCTTGCGCTGGAGATGTACCAAAAGGGCTTCATGGCCAACCTCATGGGTCCGGCCAGCGCGATCGCCATGATCCTTGTCCTGGTCGGCTTGCTCCTGGCTCAGTTGCTGCGCCGCCTCGGCGGCCGCGGCGACGAGAGTATGTCGGAAGGGGTCTGATGTGACGACGACGATCAACGTCGCCGACACGCCGACGCGCGAGGCGCCTAGGCAAACGAACCGAGTCGGCAAGCTGCCGAGCAAGCTTCGGAAAATGAACTGGACTGGCGGCGCGCTCGGGTGGATTTGGCTGTTCATCGTGATGATCCCGATCTACTGGATCGTCATCACGAGCTTCAAGACCCAGGCGAACTACTTCATTACGAACACCTTCGCCCCGCCGAGCCACCCGACGTTCGAGAACTACAAGACGGTCATCGACAGCGAGATCGTGAGGTACTTCCTCAACAGCGTCATCGTCACCGCCGGAGCCGTGGTCCCGGCGGTGATCATCTCGTTCATGGCGGCGTACGCGATCATCCGCGGCATCGGCAACCGCTGGCTTCGGTGGACGAACAACATGTTCCTGATGGGCCTGGCGATTCCGCTGCAAGCGGTGATCATCCCGATCTACCTGATCATCATCCGCCTCAAGCTGTACGACAGCTTGCTCGCCCTAGTCCTGCCGTCGATAGCGTTCGCCATCCCACTGTCCGTCCTCGTCCTGGGCAACTTCATCCGGGATGTGCCGCGAGAACTGTTCGAGTCGATGTACATGGACGGCGCCACCGAGTGGCGCATACTGTGGCGGCTCGCGTTCCCGCTGACCCGCCCCGCGCTGGTCACCGTGACCATCTACAACGCACTGGGCATCTGGAACGGCTTCCTGCTGCCGCTGGTGCTGACGCAGAGCCCCGATAAGCGCACCATTCCGTTGGCACTAGTCAACTTCCAGGGCCAGTTCGGAGTGGACGTTCCGGCAATCACCGCCTCCGTCACGCTCACCACCGTCCCGATCATTCTGCTCTACGCAATCGGGCGCCGGCAGCTACTGAGCGGTCTCACTGCCGGCTTCGGTAAGTAACTTCCATAGAACGGCATACACATATGACATCCGTACTGCACGCTGCGGTGACCGGCACCGACGACGCCGACGGCTCTGCTGAGCGTCCGTTCCGGACGATCAGCCGGGCCGCTGCCGTCGCCCAACCGGGAGACACCGTCGTCGTGCACGCCGGGGAATACCGAGAGTGGGTGAAGCCCCGGCGCGGCGGCCTGAGCGACACCCGGCGGATCAGCTACGAGGCGGCGCCCGGCGAGCATGTGGTGATCAAGGGATCGGAGCGGATCACCGGCTGGGTCCTAGGGGCCGGGAGCACGTGGCGCGCGACCGTGCCGAACGCGCTGTTCGGCGACTTCAACCCGTTCGCCGAGGAGATCGTCGGGGACTGGATCGTCTACCGACCTGGCGCGTCGCGCAAGCACCTCGGCGACGTCTACCTCAACGGGGTCAGTTTCTACGAGGTATCTTCGCGGGCTGACGTGAATGATCCGCCGCTGCGCACCGAGGCGATCGACAACTGGACCGGCGTCACGGACCCGATCCGCGATCCGAAACAAACCCAATTCGTCTGGTACGCCGAGGTCAGCGCGGACGAAACGACCATCTGGGCGAACTTCCAAGGCGCCGACCCGAATGCAGAACTGGTAGAGATAAACGTACGACCGGCGGTGTTTTTTCCGACCGATCACCACCTCGACTACATCACCGTGCGCGGGTTCGAGCTGTGTCAGGCGGCCTGCCCGTGGACCCCGCCCACCGCCGACCAGCCCGGCCTGATCGGCCCGAACTGGGCGAAGGGCTGGATCATCGAGGACAACGACATCCACGACGCGAAGTGCTCGGCGATCTCGATCGGCAAGGAGTCGTCGACCGGCCACAACTACGCGACACTGCGCGGCGACAAGCCCGGCTACCAATACCAGATCGAGTCGGTGTTCTCCGCCCGGAGTATCGGATGGGACAAGGAGCACATCGGCTCGCACATCATTCGCGGCAATACGATCCACGACTGCGGCCAGAACGGCATCGTCGGCCACCTGGGCTGTGTGTTCTCCACGATCGAGGACAATCACATCTACAACATCGCGATCAAACGCGAGTTCTACGGGTACGAGATCGGTGGCATCAAGCTACACGCGGCGATCGACGTGACGATCCGACACAACCGCATCCACGACTGCACGCTCGGCACCTGGCTGGATTGGCAAACCCAGGGTACCCGCATCTCCCGCAACCTGTTTCACGGCAACAACCGGGACCTGTTCGTCGAGGTGAGCCACGGCCCGTATCTGGTCGAGCACAACATCCTGGCCTCGCCGGCCGCGCTGGAGCTGTGGAGCCAGGGCGGGGCATTCGTGCACAACCTGATCTGCGGCACGGTGCGGCTCGAACCGGTCATGGATCGAGCCACCCCCTACCACCGCCCACACAGCACTCAGGTGGCCGGCTACGCGTTCATCGTCGGCGGCGACGACCGCTGGATCGGCAACTTGTTTTTCGGTGGTAAAGCCGCGACCGCGTACGGCCCGGGCCGGGAGGGCGTCGGCTCGGCGGTCGCCGGGACCGCCGGTTACGACGGTTACCCCGCCTCGTTCGAGGATTACATGGCGCGCATCGCGGCTCAACCGCCGGGCGACCACCAGCGGTTCCTGGACGTTAAGCAGCCCGTGTACGCACACAGCAACGTCTACGCGGCCAGCGCTGCCCCGTTCGGGGGCGAGAACGACGCCGTCGTCCTTCCCGCCGGAACCGTCTCGGTCGTCGTCGAGGGCGGCGCCGTCTACCTGGAGACGAACCTGCCGGTTGAGTTCGACCGCATCAGCCTCGAACCCATTACCGGCCGAGACCTCGAGCGCGTCCGTTTCGCCGACGCCAATTTCGAGGAGCCCGATGGCACTCCGGCGGTCATGGACGTGGACGTGAGCGGCGCGCAAAAGTCGCCCGGTCGGCGGTCGGCCGCCGGGCCCATCGCTGACCTAACTTCAGGCGACTGCCGCACTCAGGTCTGGATGGGCCGGCGCCGTATTTCTCGGCATATCGACCTCCGTCAATACTCGGCGGCCTCGCATCGACCATTGTCACCCGCATGATCGGCACGATGGGGGAGCGGCAGTTGATGGCTGGCCTGATCGAGGGAGCGACCGAAGAGTGACCGAACCGAGCAAGATGACGATCCTGGACGTCGCCCGGCTGGCGGGCGTGTCACGGTCGACGGTTTCGCGGGTGATGAATGGAAAGGACGACGTTCGCACCGAGGTGCGCGCCAGGGTGCTCCAGGTCATCGATGAGACTGGGTTCCGGCCCAGTGCCACAGCGCGGTCACTGGTGTCCCGACGAACGGGTGTCCTCGGGTTGGTCATCCCATGGCGTGTGTCGCAACTCCTAGAAGACCCTTACTTCGTCGGTCTGATTCGGGGCGTTAGCCGAGCCAGTAACGCCGCCGGCACCACGCTTTCGCTATTCCTTTTCGAGACCGAAGATGAGGAGCGTGAGCTGTACCGACGTGTCGTGGCGCCGCGGCTAGTCGACGGCCTCGTGCTGGTTGCGCTACGCAAGGACGACCCACTCCTCGACGAGGTTGCCAACAGCGGCCTCCCCGTGGTGTCGCTGGGTCGCGTGATGCACCGCGATGACGTCAGCTGGGTGGACGTCGAAAACTTCGACGGCTCGCGGCGCGCGGTGCAACACCTCGTCGGCCTCGGCCACACCAGAATCGCGGCGATCGCGGCTCCCCAGCAAATGATCGCGGGCATCGATCGCTACGACGGGTTCACCGAAGGCATGCGCGAGGCCGGTCTAGACCCCGAACTCGTAGAATTCGCTGACTGGTCGGGCGACGGCGGTTACGCAGCAATGCGCAAGCTTCTGCATCATCGGCCAACTGCCGTGGTTGTCGCCTCAGACACTATGGCAATGGGCGCCCTGCGGGCGGTCACCGACAGTGGCCTGTCCGTTCCAGACGATCTGGCAGTCGTCGGTTTCGATGGCCTGCCGGCGTCAGAGACATCCAGCCCGTCCCTTACGACGCTGCGCCAGCCGATACCCCAGATCGGAGAGACGCTGATCAAAATCCTCCTGGACCAGATCGATACAGAGACCCGCGAACCCGTCAGGAAGCTGATACCAACCGAATTGATCATCCGGGAATCAAGCGGCTCTTCTCATACGGCCGGACCACGTACAACGGCGGGTGACCGGTAGCGGCCCCGGCCGCGTAACCGTGCCGTCGCGAGCAGGTTCAACGGTGGCCACGCCCAGACTTAAGCCGCTTGCCGCGTTCCGGCAACGCAAGGAGTGTTCCATGACCGCTGCAGGGATCAGCTCGGACGGCGTCTTCTCGTTCCCAGCCGGCTTCACCTGGGGCGCGGCGACGGCCGCTTACCAGATTGAAGGTGGGGCGGCGGCCGACGGTCGCGGCCCGTCCATTTGGGACACCTTCTGCCGCGTACCGGGCAATGTCCGGCGGGGCGCGACCGGAGACGTTGCGTGTGACTCCTACCACCGCTATCGCGAGGATGTAGCGCTACTCGCGGAACTCGGCTTGACCGGGTACCGGTTTTCGATCTCGTGGCCACGCGTACAGCCAGGCGGATCCGGACCTGTGAACCAGAAGGGCCTCGACTACTACCGGGCGCTCTTGGACGAACTCGCGGCGAACGACATCGCCGCCGCGGTCACGCTCTATCACTGGGACCTGCCGCAAGAGCTTCAGGATGTTGGGGGCTGGGCAGTTCGTGCTACGGCCGAACGGTTCGCTGAGTATGCGATGCTCATGGCCGGCCAACTCGGTGACCGGGTCTCGCGCTGGATCACGCTGAACGAGCCGCAGGTGGTGGTGAGTCACGGCTACCGCGAGGGCGTGCACGCTCCTGGCATTGCTGACGATGCGGCGGCCGCAGCCGCGACGCATCATCTGCTGCTGGCGCACGGTATGGCGGTGCAGGCGTTGCGCAGCGTGAATGGCGCGACGCCGGTCGGCATCACCCTCGACATGCACCCGGTCCGGCTGGTCGACGGTGCGCAGCCGGAAAGCCTCGAACCAGCCAGGCGGGCCACCGACGCCGAGCTCAACGGTCTACTCCTGGAGCCAATCCTGCACGGCCGGTACCCCGAGCACGCGCGGACCGCGCTGCTACCGGCACCGGAGCTGATCGCCGACGGCGACCTCGCCATGATCAGCCAGCCAGTCGACTTTCTCGGCGTGAACTACTACTCGCCTGTGTTCCTGCGCGCCGGCGACCCGCACGACCTGCGGCGCTACGAGGAGCCCGCGCGCTGCCGGTTGCCAGGCGTCGTGGAGTACCGGCCAGCCGACCTCGATCGCACCGCGATGGATTGGCTGGTTGACCCAGAGGGACTGTATGAGCTGCTGCTCCAGATATCTGACGCGGCGCCCGGACTGCCCCTGTACATAACCGAAAACGGTTGCGCATCGGAGGACTACGTCGACGCCAGCGGCGCGGTCAACGACGTCGACCGGATCGACTACTTGCACCAGCACCTCGTGGCTGCGGCTCGGGCTCTCAAGGCCGGGGTCAACCTGGCCGGGTACTACGTCTGGTCGCTGCTCGACAACTTCGAGTGGGCGTGGGGCTACCAGCGGCGGTTCGGCATCGTGTTTGTCGATTTCGAGACACAGCGGCGGATACCCAAGCAAAGCGCGACGTTCTATACCAACGTCGTTCGCGCCAACGCCGTGCCGCCTTTCCCACTGGACGCCGTCGTCTGAGGCGGCCTTGAGCACAGCTTCGTGCCTCTGCTGTCGACAAGTGGCGCCGCTCGCAATCAGTGTGTTGCCGTCGATGCGCCCGCCCTACCTACGGCTCCCAGCCCAGCAGGCGGACCTCACTGACAGTGCGGACATGTCGGCGCATCGCGCTGGCGGCGGCGCGCGCATCGCCGGCGCGGACGGCGTCGGCGATGCGCTGATGCTGGCCGAGTGAGCGAAGCGGTCGACCGGACTGCCGCAGGGACTCCTGCCGGCTCTCGGCGATCTGTTCTGCGATGGAGCGCATGAACTGGGCGAGCAGGGAGCTGCGTGCGGCGGCCGTCACCGCGGCGTGGAAACGCCGGTCGCCATCGATGCCGAACTCGCCCGCGTCGATCTGGCTCCGCATGTCCGCGAGCGCCGCGTCGATCTCGACCAGATCGTCGGACGTACGCCGCCGGGCCGCCAGCTCGGCAAGCTTGGTCTCCAGCGCCTCCCTGGCCTCCAGGACGTCGGGTAGCCGGCGCTTGCGGTCAACCAGTGTCTCTACCGGTTCCACCAAAAGGCTGTCGTGCCGCAGGTAAGTACCGCCGCCGTGCCGGACGTCGACCAGCCCCTGCACCTCCAGCACGACGATTGCTTGCTTGATCGACACGCGGCTAACCCCGAGGCGCGCGGCCAACTCCCGCTCGGGTGGCAGACGATCGCCGGTGTGTAGGCCCTCATCCGTTACATATGCCCGCAATTGCTCCACGACCTGCTCATACAACCTTTGCCGACTGACCGGTCGTAGCACTTCGGACACGACGAACCTCCGCTTCGATGACGCGCAGTGAGTGTACAGAATTGGCCTAGCCAATCTGTGTCGTGGTCTTGACATGTGACGACGAGAGGCTGCAGAGTGGCCCAACCAATAAGCCACTATGCCACTCGTGAGCGTCTGGAGGTTCCCGGTGACCGGAGGCGATTCGCGCCTGCTGCCGCTCGTGGCAGAGCCCACCGACCGGCCGGCGGTGCGTTTCGGCGACCGCGAGCTGACCTACCGCGAGCTGACCGCCGCCGCCGGAGCATTGTCGGCTTCGCTGCGGCCGGCCGGCCGGGTCGCGGTCTGGGCGACGTCGACGGCGGAGACGGTGGTCGCCGTCGTGGGCGCGCTGATCGCCGGTGTCCCGGTGGTGCCGCTGAATCCGCGCGCCGGCGAGCGCGAGTTGGCCCACATCCTCGCCGACGCCGACCCGTACCTCGTGCTTCACGGCCCCGACATCGAGTTGCCGCCGGCCGTACAGGACCGGGCCTGCCTGGCGGTCAACGTGCCGGCGCCTGGCGCACCCGCTACCACCGGCGCAGCGGCCCGGATCGCCGAACCACCCGCCGATAGCCCGGCCATCATCGTCTACACGTCGGGCACGACCGGCCCCCCGAAGGGAGTGGTGCTGCCCCGGCGGGCTATCGCAAGCAACCTCGACGCGCTGGCCGAGGCCTGGAGTTGGACCGCGGACGACGTAGTCGCGCACGCCCTGCCGCTGTTTCACGTACACGGGCTGATCCTCGGGGTGCTCGGCCCGCTGCGGCGCGGTGGGGCGGTGCATCACCTCGGCCGGTTCTCGGCGTCCGCGGTCGCCGGGGCGCTGTGTGGGAGCGCCACCGTGCTGTTCGCGGTACCGACCATGTACCACCGGCTGGCCATCGAGGCGCAAACCGATCCGGCGCTCGCGGCCGCGCTGGCGCGGGCACGGCTTTTGGTGTCCGGTTCGGCGGCGCTGCCAAGGGTCGACCACGAACGCATCACCCGGGTCACCGGCCAGCGGGTGGTCGAGCGGTACGGCATGACCGAGACGCTGATGATCTGCGCGATGCGGGCGGACGGCGACCGTCGGCCCGGCACCGTCGGGCCACCGCTTTCCGGTGTGGCGGTCAAGTTGATCGACGACGACTCGCGAACCATCGCGACAAGCGACGACGAGACCGTCGGTGAGATCGCGCTACGCGGGCCGAACCTCTTTCTCGAGTACCTCAACCGGCCCGACGCCACCGCGTCGGTGATGCGCGACGGCTGGTTTCACACCGGGGACCTCGCGACCCGCGGTGCCGACGGCTACCTACGCATCGTCGGGCGGCGCGCCACCGACCTCATCAAGAGTGGCGGCTTCAAGATCGGGGCAGGTGAGATCGAGAACATCCTGCTCGAGCATCCCGGCGTCGCCGAGGCGGCGGTCACCGGCGCACCCGACCCCGACCTCGGCGAACGGATCGTGGCCTGGATCGTGCCGGCGGATGGCGACCGGCCAGAACCGGTCGAGCTGGCCGACCGGGTCGCTGACCTGCTCGCACCGCACAAGCGCCCCCGGGAGTTCCACTTCCTTGAGCGGTTGCCCCGCAACGCCATGGGCAAGGTCATGAAGCGCGCGTTGATACCGCCGGAACCCGGCGACGAGGTTCGGCCCGGCGATGAGGTACGGCATGGCTAGCATGACGTGCCCGGCCGGCGAGCGTTCCGGTGCGCGCGCGGCGATCGCGCTGCTCGCCACCGGGTTCGTCGCGTTCCCGCCGGCCGGGGGGTCCAGCGAGCCGGGCGATGGCCCGCTGGATTGGCCGGGCTACGGCCGA
>DATCXD010000614.1:0-4927 GCA_036566005.1 Micromonosporaceae bacterium
CGCCGCCCCAGCGGGCCGGCGCCGGCACCGGCCGCGACGATCGGCGTCCACAGCCGAACCGTGAGGGAAATCGACTCAACCCGAAGTACATGTTCGAGACGTTCGTCATCGGTTCGTCGAACCGGTTTGCGCACGCCGCAGCGGTCGCCGTCGCGGAGTCGCCGGCGAAGGCCTACAACCCGCTGTTCATCTACGGCGGGTCTGGCCTCGGCAAGACCCACCTGCTGCACGCGATCGGTCACTACGCGACGAGTCTCGGAAACGCCCGATCGGTGCGCTACGTGTCGACCGAGGAGTTCACCAACGACTTCATCAACTCGCTCCGCGACGACAAGACGCAGGCGTTTCAGCGACGCTATCGGGACGTGGACATCCTCCTGATCGACGACATCCAGTTCCTGGAAACCCGGGAGCGCACGCAAGAGGAGTTCTTTCACACGTTCAACACGTTGCACAACGCGAACAAGCAGCTGGTGATCACCTCGGACCGGTCGCCCAAGCAACTGTCGACGCTCGAGGACCGCCTGCGCACCCGCTTCGAGTGGGGACTTCTCGCCGACATCCAGCCACCGGACCTGGAGACGCGGATCGCGATCCTGCAGAAAAAGGCGGCGCAGGAGCGGCTTTACGCACCGCCGGACGTCCTCGAATTCATCGCGTCGCGGATCTCGAACTCGATCCGCGAACTCGAAGGCGCACTCATCCGCGTGACGGCATTTGCCAGTCTGACCCGCGCGCCCGTGGCCCTCGCCCTGGCCGAGGAGGTGCTCCGCGATTTCATCCCGGACGGATCCGGCCCGGACATCACGGCCGATCAGATCATGGCGTCGACCTCGGACTACTTCGGCGTCAGCCTCGACGATCTGCGGGGCCATTCACGATCACGCGTGCTGGTCAATGCCCGCCAGGTCGCCATGTATCTGTGCCGGGAGCTGACCGACTTGTCGCTGCCACGGATCGGGCAGGCCTTTGGTGGGCGGGACCACACCACTGTCATGCATGCCGACCGGAAGATCCGCCAGCAGATGGCCGAACGTCGGTCGCTCTATAACCAAATAGCCGAACTCACCAACCGGATCAAACAAACTCAGTAGAGGCACTCGTCCACAGATTGTGGACGACGCATGAGGACAACCTGTGCACGACGCCGGAAAGCGGTGGACGACGTGTGGAGTTCGACGGCGACCACCGCGCCGCGAGCCCGCGGCAGGACCGCAAGCCGGTGTACGAGGCGGGGGAAAACCTGGGGGTAACTGGTGGACACACGGTGGATTCGGCGGGGACAACGGTCCCCAACCGCGCTCGTTGTGGACGACGATGCCGGTTATCCCACGCCCGTCCACAACGACGGAACATAACGCGGACGGGCTGAACTGCGCCGATAACTGTCGTCCACAGAAGACACAATGCCTACTAAGACGAAGAGAAGTTTTTCTAAAGAGAACAACAAGCAATCATCGGCTGAAGATCCACTTGTGCGGGGCGTACCCGACCGGGCCGCACTCGCGCAACCTCTGCTCGCGCCATACAGTTCGTTGGGCGCGCCCCGCACCGAATCGGGCGGGCCGCCCGTTGACACCTCGTGGAGGCCACCATGAAGTTCCGCGTTGAGCGCGACGTGCTCGCCGATGCGGTCGCGTGGACAGCGAAGGCGCTGCCGTCGCGACCGTCGGTTCCGGTGCTCGCCGGCGTGATGCTGCGAGTGACCGCGGGCCAGCTCCGGGTGTCCGGCTTCGACTACGAGGTGTCGAGCCAGGTGACGGTCGATGTGCACGGTGACGCCGACGGGGCGGCGCTGGTGTCCGGTCGACTCCTGGCCGAGATCACGAAGGCGCTGCCGCCCAAGCCGGTCGAGATCGCGGCGGTCGGCAGCCATCTCGAGCTCGTCTGCGCCAGTGCCCGATTCACCCTCCCGACGATGCCGGTCGAGGACTACCCGACGCTGCCGGACATGCCGGAAACCGCGGGCACCGTCGATGCCGCGACATTCGCAAGCGCGGTCAGCCAGGTCGCCATCGCCGCCGGCCGCGACGAGACGCTTCCGCTGATGACCGGCGTACGGATGGAGATTGAGGGCGAGACCCTTGCGCTCCTGGCCACCGACCGGTATCGCCTTGCGTTGCGCGAGATCTCCTGGCGCCCGGATGACGTCGCGGCCCATCTGCAGGCCCTGGTGCCCGCTCGGACGCTCGCCGACACGGCCAAGACGCTCGGAACCCTCGGCGGCGACGTGACGGTCGCGATCTCGCGCGGCGGCATCGGCGAGGGCATGATCGGCTTCGCCGGCGGCACCCGCCGCAGCACCAGCCGCCTGCTCGACGGCGACTACCCGAAGGTGCGATCCCTGTTCCCCGACCATCACGTGGCGCAGGCCCGCGTCCCGGTGGCCGCCCTGACCGAGGTGATCAAGCGCGTGTCGCTCGTCGCCGAGCGGAACACGCCGGTACGCCTGGCCTTCAGCGAGGACGGCCTGATCGTCGAGGCCGGCGGCTCCGACGACGCACGGGCCAGCGAAGCCATGGATGGCCGCTACGAGGGTGAGCCGATGCAGGTCGCGTTCAACCCGCAGTATCTGCTCGACGGTCTCGGAGCTCTGGACAGCCCGGTCGCCGTACTGTCATTCACGGACCCGAAGAAGCCGGCGTTGATTGTGCCCGGCGACGCGGAGGGTGAAATCATTTCGGGGTACCGCTACCTGATGATGCCGATCCGGATCGGATCCTGACCTCCGGCGGCAACACAGTCGGTGACGCCGTCGTGCCGCCGGCCGGGCATGGTCGCCCGCCGGCGCGCGGTGCGATGGCCACCGATGGCCCGTCGGCCGAGCGAACCCCGTAGGGAGACACTATGCAGCTGGGAATCATCGGCCTTGGCCGGATGGGCGGCAACATGCGCGAGCGGCTGCGCCGCGCCGGCCACGACGTCGTCGGCTTCGACCGCAATCCGGATGTGAGCGACGCGGCCGACCTCGCCGATTTCGTCAGCAAGCTGGCCGCGCCGCGGGTGGTCTGGTCGATGGTGCCGGCCGAGGTCACCGAGCAGACGATCGACGACGTGGCCGCCCTGTTGAGCGACGGAGACCTGATCATCGACGGCGGCAACTCCAAATTCACCGACGACGGACCGCGAGCCGAACGGCTCGCCAAGCGCGGCATCGGCTACGTCGACTGCGGCGTGTCCGGCGGCGTCTGGGGCATCGAATACGGGTACGGCCTGATGGCCGGCGGCACGGATGCCGATGTGGCCAAGGCGCAGCCGATCTTCGACGCGCTGAAGCCGGCCGGTGAGTTCGGGTTCGCGCACGCCGGCGGCGTCGGCGCGGGCCACTACGCCAAGATGGTCCACAACGGCATCGAGTACGGCCTGATACACGCGTACGCCGAGGGATATGAGCTGCTGAACGCGTCGGAGTACGTGACCGACGTACCGGCAGTGATCAAGTCCTGGCGGGAGGGCACCGTCGTCCGATCGTGGCTGCTCGACCTGCTCGACCGCGCGCTCGACGAGGATCCGCAGTTCGCCAAGATCAAGGGGTACGCCGACGACACCGGTGAGGGCCGGTGGACGGTCGATGAGGCCGTCCGCCTGGCCGTGCCGCTGAACGTGATCGCCGCTTCGCTGTTTGCCCGCTTCGCGTCCCGGGAGGATGACTCGCCGGCGATGAAGGCGGTGGCGGCGCTGCGCAACCAGTTCGGCGGGCACGCCGTCCACAGCTGACGACGTAGCAGTCCATGTACGTTGCCCGGCTCGAACTCATCGACTTCCGCTCCTACCCGCAGGTCGTGGTCGAGTTCGAGCCCGGGCCGAACGTGCTGGTCGGCCCGAACGGTGTCGGCAAGACGAACATCGTGGAGGCCATGGCCTATCTCGCGACTCTGGCGTCGCATCGGGTGGCCGTCGATGGACCACTCGTACGGGCCGGGGCGTCGACCGCGATCATCCGCGCGTCGATCGTGCAGGGTGCGCGCGAGCTGAACGTCGATGTCTCGATCGAGCCGGGCAAAGCCAACCGGGCGAGGCTTGGCGGTTCCCCGACGCGTCGCGCTCGCGACGTCATCGGGGCTCTACGCATGGTGCTGTTCGCGCCGGAGGATCTTGTGCTGGTGCGCGGCGAGCCGACCGAACGGCGCCGATACCTCGACGATCTCCTTGTCGCGCGGCGACCGCGGTTCGCCGGCGTCCGGGCGGACTACGACCGCGTCCTGAAGCAGCGCAACGCCCTGCTGCGGACGGCTTACCTGGCGCGAAAGACGGGTGCCGGCAGTCGCGATCTGTCCACGCTGGCGGTGTGGGACACGCATCTGGCCGAGCACGGCGCCGAACTGCTCGGCGCGCGCATTGAACTGTGCGCCGAACTCGCACCGTACGTCGCCAAGGCGTACGAGGCAGTGAGCGCCGGTCTCGGTGCGGCGACGATGACGTACCGCTCGACATTGGCGGACGGCGGCGCGCTGACGGCGGATCGCGCAGCACTCGCACAGCGGCTGTCGGACGCGTTGCTGGCCGCGCGGAAGGATGAGATCGACCGGGGTACGACGCTGGTCGGGCCGCACCGCGACGATCTCGTGCTGACGCTGCGCGACCTGCCGGCCAAGGGGTACGCGAGTCACGGCGAGTCCTGGTCGTTCGCGCTGGCCCTTCGGTTGGCGGGGTATGACCTGCTCCGGGCCGAGGGAATCGAGCCGGTGCTCGCGCTCGATGACGTGTTCGCCGAACTCGACGCGGGTCGACGCGACCGGTTGGCCGAGTTGGTCGGTGGCGCGAGCCAGCTCATGGTCACGTGTGCCGTTGCGGCCGACGTGCCATCGGCGCTGCGTGGCGTACGGTTCGACGTGGTCGAAGGGGGTGTCCGGCGTGCCGGATAACGAGCGGGAAACGCCCCGCGTGGATGCGGCCGGGGCGGCCGGGCCGGCGACACCGGACGGCC
>DATCXD010000619.1:0-5667 GCA_036566005.1 Micromonosporaceae bacterium
ACCCGGCCGAGCCGACGGACTCGACGAGCGCGGCGGCATCTTCCAGCGCGAGGCAGGCACCGGTGCCGAGATGGTGGGACATCGCGTGCGCGGCGTCCCCGACCAGCGCGTAACCGCCGCTGCCGGCCCGGACGGCGAACGTTCGCGGCACCGGCCACAGCTCGCCGACCTCGTGCTGGATCAGGTCGGCCGGCCCGGTCGCGGCAATGAGATTGCCGATCGGGGCGTGCCAGTCGGCGAACCAGCGGCGCAACAACGCGAGCTGAGCATCCGGCGACTCGGGACGGGCGGCGCCGGGAACCGTCGCCGTCCAATAGATGCCGCCGTGGGATGACGAGCTGGCCGAGCCGCGGTGCCCGACGACGGCATAGCGGAAGCGGTGACCGCCGCCGACCGTTTCACCGCCGCTGGCGCCGACCGACTGGCGGCCGAGCAACTCCACCAATCCGGCCGCGCGGTACCACGGGATCAGCGCCCGCCAGGCCGTACAGCCGGCCGACACCACGGTGGCCTCGGGCGCCAGGCGGCGGCGGATCGCACTGTCCACCCCGTCCGCCCCGACGACGAGATCGCCCTGCCAGGTCTGGCCCCCGCCCAACACGGTCGGCGGTGCCGACGGCGGCACGTGAGCGGACTGCACCCTCACCCCGGTCCGGACGTCGACCCGCCGGCCGAGGCCGGCGACGAGCGCGTCGTGCAGATCGGCCCGGCGTACGACCAGCGGCGTCTCGGTGTCGCCGGCAACCTCGGCCGGCCGTACCAGCCAACTGCCATCGGGCCGGCGCACACCGCGATCGTGGACCGGAGAGGCGATGGCGTCGAGGCCGCCGGCGAGGCCGAGCCGCTGCATGGCGGTCACGCCCGACGGCCAGAGCAGGAGGCCGGCCTGGTCGGCGCTAAGCCGGTCGGTGCGTTCGATCAGCGTTACGTTCCAGTCGTTGCGCGCGAGGGCACCAGCGACCGCGAGCCCGCCGATGCCCGCACCGACCACGACCGCCGTCGGCACGGCTACTGCTTCGTCGCGGAGGTGGACGAAGCGGCGTCGCCGTTGCCGGACCGATCGTGGGCGGACCGATCGTGGGCGGACCGATCGTGGCCGGACCGATCGTGTCCGTCAGGCTCGTCCCCGCGGCGGGGCGACGCCTGCACCGCATCGCCGTCGGCGCCCTCGCCGCGGGCACCCGGCGGACCGGTGGCGGCCGGTTTGCCCCGCGCATCCGGTGGACCCGCATCGGTCGCGGTCTCGTCGCTCGCGTCCGCGTCATTCTCCGGCTCGTCACCATCGGCCGCCTCGACCGTGTGCTCCGCATCGATCCCGGTCGGCCCGGTTTCGTCGCCCGCCGGGGTCAGGATCAACCGCGGACCCTTCACCCGTACGAAGTAGATGAGCGCGGCCAGGAACACGAGCAGCGAGACCCAGTCATTGATCCGCAGGCCGAGGAAGTGGTTCGCCTCGTCGATGCGTAGATATTCGATAACGGCGCGGCCGGCCGTGTAGGCCATCACGTAGAGCGCGAAGGCCCGACCGCGGCCGAACTTGAATTTCCGGTCGAGGAGATACACGAGCAGCGCGACGCCCAGATCCCAGATCACCTCGTAAAGAAACGTCGGGTGATACAGGCCCGGGAGGTAGAGCTGACCTTCGACCGGCAGCGCCTTACCGTCGACCATCTCCGCGTGCACGTGCAGGCCCCACGGCAGCGTCGTACGGCGGCCGTACAGCTCGTTGTTGAAGTAGTTGCCGAACCGGCCGATCGCCTGCGCGACCGGCAGCCCCGGCGCGAGCGCGTCGGCCACAAACGACAGCGGGATCCCGAGTCGTCGCGCGGCCACCCACGCTCCGAACGCCCCGCCGGCGACCGCACCCCAGATGCCCAGGCCGCCCTGCCAGATGTAGAACACGCCGACCGGGTTGCCACCCTTGCCGAAATACAGCTGCGGCGACGTGATGACGTGATAGATCCGCGCTCCGATGATCCCGCATGGGACGGCCCACACCGCGATGTCGAGGATGGCATACGGCGCGGCACCTCGCGCGCGCATGCGCCGCTCCGCGATGTATCCCGCCGCGATGATGCCCAGCACGATGCACACCGCGTACGCACGCAGAGGCAGAAAGCCCAGATGCCACACGGATGTGCTGGGGCTCGGGATGCTCGCGAGGTTCACGCGCGAAAGGTTACCGCTGATGGAATCCGAACGTGCGGGTGGCTTCACCCGCTGTCCGGTTCTAGGCTTTCGTCATGAGCCAGTTCACGACGGCCGTGGCGGCCGTCATCACCGATCCCGCCGGCCGCGTGCTCATGTGCCAGCAAAGCCAGGGGCACCGCTGGTGGGGACTTCCCGGCGGCAAGATCCACCGAGGCGAGTCACCGCTGCACGCCACGGTCCGGGACATCTGCGAGGAGATGGGCGCCGAGATCACGCTCGTTGATCTTGTCGGCCTCTACAACTTGACCGGGACGAACGGCTCGGTCGAAGACGATCTCCCGGACGTTCTCGTGCACGTCTTCCGCGCGAAGCTCGACGGCGAGGTCACGGTGAACTCGCCCAGCCGCATCTCGCGCCTCTGCTGGCACGACGTCGACGATCTGCCGGCGCCGATGACCCCGGTCAGCCGGGCGGCCGTGGCGGACGCCAGCGCCGGGCGGGCCGGCATGCTGCGCGTCGTCGAACGTGACGCCGAACCGGACATCCCGGATGCAACCGGCGACAGCGACGACGAGCAGGATGCGGTGGCCGCCTCGGTAGCAGCGTTCTCTGCTGCCGTTACGCCCTAGCCGACCGTTACGGCTTGGCCGACCCGTGGCGTCGTCGCGGCTTGTCGGGGCTTGTCGCGCGCGCTCGTGGCCGCTTGTCGCGCGCGCTCGTGGCCGCTTGTCGCGCGCACTCGTGGCCGCTTATCGCGCGCACTCGCCATGATCCGTGACCTTGCAGCGTCAGGTGTCTAATCATGAAGGCGAGGGACTCGTAGCGCTGCAAAGTCACGGATCTTGAGCCGGTCGGACCGGAGAACTACCGCCGACGTACGCCGTCGGCCAGGTCCGCGGTGAGCCGCGCGAGCGCGTCCCGGCCGGCCGCGGGGTCGTCCAGATGATCGAGGATGCACGACACCAGGGCGCTGCCGACGATCACGGCGTCGGCGTAACCGGCGACGGCTGCCGCCTGCGTCCCGTCGCGAACGCCCAGCCCGACGCCGACCGGGATGTCGCCGACCGACCGGACCCGCTCGACCAGCGCCGGAGCGGCGTCGGAGGTGTGCTCACGGGCGCCAGTCACCCCCATCACGCTGGTCGCGTACACGAAGCCGCGGCACGCGTCGACCGTGGACGCGATGCGGGCGTCGGTCGACGACGGCGCGACAAGGAAGATCCGGTCGAGGTGATGCTCGTCGGACGCCGCGATCCACTCGGCCGCCTCGTCCGGGATCAGGTCGGGCGTGACGATCCCGGCGCCGCCGGCGGCGGCGAAGTCGCGGGCGAACCGCGCGACGCCGTAGCGCTCGATCGGTGCCCAGTAGGTCATGAGGATCACCGCCGCGCCGGCCGAGGCGACCGCGTCGACGGACCGGATCACATCGGCCGTCCGTACGCCGCCCGACAGCGCGATCTCGCTCGCGCGCTGGATGACCGGGCCGTCTATGACCGGGTCGGAGTAGGCGAGTTCGACCTCGATGATGTCTGCGCCCGCGTCGACCATGGCTCGCATCGACTCGACGCCGCGCTCGACCGTCGGGAAACCGGCCGGCATGCAACCGGCCAGGACGCCGCGATCCTCGGCCTTCGCCTTGTCGAACACCACCTGGAGGCGGCTCGCCACGCTCACTGGGCGTCCGCCTCGGCCCCGAGAATGCCGAACCATTTGCCGGCCGTCGTGACGTCCTTGTCGCCGCGGCCGGACAGGTTGACGACGATCGTGGCGTCCGGCCCGAGCTGCGGCGCGATGCGGATCGCTCCGGCCAGCGCGTGCGCGCTCTCGATCGCCGGGATGATCCCTTCGGTCCGGCACAGCAGCGCGAACGCGTCCATCGCCTCTCGGTCGGTCACCGACTGGTAGTCGGCTCGGCCGACGTCGGCCAGCCACGCGTGCTCGGGTCCGACGCCCGGATAGTCCAGGCCGGCCGAGATCGAGTGCGACTCGATCGTCTGCCCGTCCTCGTTCTGCAGCACGAAGCTGCGAGTGCCGTGCAGCACGCCGACCCCGCCGCCGGAGATCGCCGCGGCGTGCCGCCCGGTCTCGACGCCATCACCGCCGGCCTCGAAGCCGTAGAGCCCGACCGACGAGTCCGGGATGAAAGCGTGGAAGATGCCGATCGCGTTGGACCCGCCACCGACGCACGCGCACACGGCATCCGGGAGCCGCCCGGTGAGGTCGAGGCACTGCGCTCGGGCCTCGACCCCGATGCCGCGGACGAAATCGCGGACCATGGCCGGGAACGGGTGCGGTCCGGCCGCCGTACCCAGCAGGTAGTGAGTGGTCTCGACGTTGGCGACCCAGTCGCGCAGCGCCTCGTTCATCGCGTCCTTGAGCGTCTTCGAACCGTGCGTGACCGGCACGACGGTGGCACCTAGCATCTCCATCCGCGCGACGTTCAATGCCTGCCGCCGGGTGTCCTCCTCGCCCATGTAGACGACGCATTCGAAGCCGAACAGGGCCGCGGCGGTCGCGCTCGCGACGCCGTGCTGACCGGCGCCGGTCTCGGCGATGATGCGCTTCTTGCCCATCCGCTGGGTGATGAGTGCCTGACCCAGTACGTTGCGGATTTTGTGCGCGCCGGTGTGGTTGAGATCCTCGCGCTTGAGCAGGAAGCGCGCCCCGGTGCCTACCTCCGCCGACAGCCGGGTCGCGTCGTAGAGCTTGCTCGGCACGCCGCCATAGTCGTGCAGCAGCCGGGCGAACTCGACCTGGAATGCCTCGTCGGCCATCGCGTGGCGGTAGACCGCGTCCAATTCGTCCAGCGCCTTGATCAGCGCCTCGGGAACGAACCGTCCACCGAACCGACCAAAGTGTCCGTCCGGGCCGGGCATGAGACCCGCCGCCGATGCGAACGCGGCCGCACGGCGTTCGGCCGATGTCGCCGCGGTCATCGGCCCGGCCTCGGCGTCGCCGGGTGGCTGCCGGCCGTCACCAGCTCGGCGACCGCGTCGCGTGGGCTCTTCTGCGTCACGAGACCCTCGCCGACGAGGACCGCGTCCGCGCCGGCCGATGCGTACTTGATGAGGTCGTGTGGTCCACGCACGCCCGACTCGGCGATCTTCACGACGTGACCGGGCAGGCCGGGGGCGATCCGTTCGAAGACCGTACGGTCGATCTGCAGTGTCTTAAGGTTCCGTGCGTTGACGCCGATGACGCGGGCTCCGGCGGCGAGCGCCCGATCGGCCTCGTCCTCGTCGTGCACCTCGACGAGTGCGGTCATGCCGAGCGACTCGACCCGTTCGAGCAACCCCTCCAGCGCGTTCTGCTCCAACGCCGCGACGATCAATAGGACGAGGTCCGCGCCGTACGCCCGCGCCTCATGCACCTGGTACGAGGAGACGACAAAGTCCTTGCGCAGCAACGGCACGCCGACCGCGGCCCGGACGGCGGCGAAATCGTCGAGGCTCCCACCGAACCATCGCTGCTCGGTCAGCACCGAGACGCACCGGGCGCCGCCGAGCGCGTATTCGC